>JAWXAT010000056.1 GCA_034439615.1 Oligoflexia bacterium
ACACTGTCATTGTTCCGTTATCATTGAGTGTTATTTCTTCTGGAATTTGCTGTGCAAATGCTTCGTTCATTACTTCAACAGGCATTGTTACTACACCTGATTCAGTATTCACACTCATATCTGTTGGAGGTGTAATGGTAACTGAACCCTCTGCATCTGTGCTGGCGAAATCAACATTCTGAAAAGTTGCAGATTCATTAACCGCAGATGCTGTTGCCGTTGATTCAATATTTGGATTAACAGTTGTAGAACTTGCAGAATCAGCAGAACTCGAAGCTGTCGGCGTCGACGATGGTGTCGGCGTACTGGTATCCGCTGCAGGCGTTGCACTTGCAAAACTTGGCGTACTTACAGTTCCTGCACTGGCTCCTGGAATACTAAATCTTCCAGTTGATGAATAAAGATGACGATCGGGACGCGAACTAAAATCTGATCGCGTATGATGTCCGTTATCACGAAGATTGTATCGTGAACTTGTTTGACTTTGTTCAGTTTGAGAATAGTTATTTGAACTTACAAAATTAGCTGAAGGTGCAGGAACCGTAAAACTTCCATTGCTGTGATACTGAGTACCTGCAGGCAATGTTACAGTTAGATGCCCTGATGGTTGTACTTGAAGCATTGGTGGTAAAATTTGATTAACAACATTATTTTCAAGACGAACATTACCAGTCGTTGCATCAAAAGACATACCGGGTTGCAAAACTACTATGACCGTACCATTCTCAGTTATTCCAGCTTGAATTCCAGAGGGAATTTCATAGAGGTGCACAGATCCAGGAGGCATTTGAATTGTATTTGTTGCCGCATCAAAAACTGTTCCCTCAGGAGTCGCGATAGACGCACTTCCATCAATATTTAAAGTTAAATTTTCAGGAATAAGTTCTGCAAACTCTGCATTAACAGTTGCTAGTGGTATTGTTGCAGTACCCGCTTCTGGGTCAACGACTACTTCTGCCGGCGGCTCAACTGTTATTGAACCAGCAGCATCGCTTGTGATCCATTCTGGTCCATTGAGAACGTAGTCTGGTTCTGGTGAATTTATAAAATCAGCATCTGCTGTTGGTATCGTAAAACTACCATCGCTATAAAATTGCGTAGTCGCAGGCATATCTACAAGAACTTGTCCGTCAGTAGTCACATAAACACTAGGAGGAACAAATTCATTGACCCAATAGTTATCTACTTGAATGGTTCCAGTGTTTGCATCAAAGGTCATTCCATCCGGTAAATACGCAGTAGCTGTGCCATCGGGGTTTAAATAAACCTCTACTTGAGAAGGTAATTCACTAATATTTATAGACGCTGCTGAAAAAGTAAGTGCATTTTCATTTGCGTCAAAAGTTGTACCCTGAGGAACAACTATCTCCATAGTGCCATCATCTTTAAATTCTACTTCGCCTAGAATTTGATCAGAAAATTCTGCTGACAAAACCTCAACAGACATCGTTACAATTCCAGTTTCAGCATTAACCTGAACACCTTGAAGTGGTTCAACAGTTACAGCACCATTAGCTTCAACAGTAACCCACTCTGGTCCGTTGACTGCATAATCTGGTTGAGGCTCTTCTAAAAATGTTGAAGATTCAGCTGAGATAATAAAACTTCCATCTGATTTAATTTCAGTATCACTTGGCAACGCAACCATAACTGAACCATCAGTTTGTACTTCAACTTGTGTGGGAATAAGTTCGTTTGTCCAGTAGTTATCAACTTCGATAACGCCAGTGTCTTCATTAAATGTCATTCCATTTTGCAAGTAGGCTGTGATTGTTCCATCTTCATTAAGTACTGGAGCAACTGCTTCTGGAACTTCTGCCATGTGCACACTTTCAGCAGGCAATGTAATAGAATTTTCTTCTTGGTTGAAAACTGATCCCTCAGGAACAGCAACAAGCATTGTTCCCTCATCACTTAAAGTTATATTTTCAGGTAGCGGTAATTGTTCTGGAACTGCTGAAGCTGAAAATTGCAACTGGCCATTTACAACTTCAACACCTTGAGGAGGCGTAACGGTGTATGAACCGTCTCCATTTGCAATTGCAAAGCTTGAATCATGTACATAATCAGGAGCAGAGATGTCTAAAAAAGTATTATACTCAGCAGCGATTGTTAATTCTTTACCATCTGCAGAAACTTGTGTCTCAGGAGGTAATTCCACGGCAACTGAACCATTGGGTTGAATCACAACCGCATCTGGTACAACTTCATTTGCCCAGTAATTATCAAGAGTCACTGTACTAGCTGCAGCATCATACGACATACCATCCGGCAATGTTACAGTAACACTTCCGTCGGGTGCTGTAATTGCAACAACACCTTGAGGAATTTCACCAAGTTTTATTTCTTCAGGTGGAATCGTCAATGCATTTGTCTCAGAATCATATGTTGTTCCTTCAGGAACTTTTACATCCATTGAGCCATCATTGTTAATTGTGACATTTTCTGGGAGTGCGAGCAGTCCGTCTACTCCTGCGTGAGGAACAACGGCAATGCCCTCATCAACAACAACTGCTGACGGAACTTCTAAACTTACTGAACCATCAGCATTTGCTGTTGCGAAATCTAGTTCAGATAATGATTCAGGTACTGGTGTATCAAGGTAGCCAAGAGATTCTGCTGGAATCACTAACTCACCTGAGTCTAAAACAACAGTTTCAGGTGGCAGAGTTACATCAACTGAACCATCGTCTTGAATTTCAACATATGAAGGCGCAATTTCATTTGCTAACTCATTATTGATAACCAAAGTATTTGACTGGGCATCAACAGTTACGCCATCAAACGGATACACAACACTTGTGGATCCATCAGGATTAACAAATGCATTAAATTCTACGGGAATCTGTTCAATCTTTACTGTATCGGGTGGAAGAATAACCGTATTTGATTCAGCTAAGATTTGTGTTCCTTCAGGAAGATCAACTTTTAATGAACCATCTTCTTGAATTTGTACAGCTTCAGGAAGTGGCAAAAAATCATTTGCTGCATCTACCGGGAAATTTGCAATACCTTCGTCTATAGTCATTCCCTCAGGTGGTTGAAGTTGAACACTTCCATTATCTAATGGTGTTGCCCACTCAGACTCTTTCCAAGACTGCACTTCTTGATCAACATAATCTTGACCACTTGTATCACTGATTGAATCTGCAGATTGATTAAGTCCCTGTGCTGCGGTTGCAACAGAGGGTTCTTGTGAATTGTTTTCAGGTGACGTAGCTACAGCTGTATCAACTTGTGAAAGTGTTTTTGCTGCAGATTTATCTGATTCTGTATCATCGGATGTTGAACCTGTATCAACTTTTTTATCAAAAAAATCTTTGGAGTGATCTTTGAATTGCCCTTTGTGTTCACCTTGATTATCGCGATCGCCACCATGTTGATGTGCGCCACCTTGGCCATGTTGCCCGCGCTGACTGTTATCATTTTTATCCCGTGAATCGTTGTCTTGCCCGTGTTGATTAGCACCACTGTGATCAAGCTTATCTATTTTTTGACCATCTAATGAAGTCTCAACAACTTTACCATGCTTTTGCGAACGATCATCATCATCACCCATGTCTTGCGCAGCACCTGGGTCAACAAGACCGCTGACCATACTGGGTGCAATTCGGTCTTCAAGTTTTACGACTTGTAGTTTGCGCACTGTCTTTTTCTTTTTTGCGGGTGAAGCTTTTGGTTCTTCTTTTTGACGACGATCTTTTTTCGAGCTGCTGGATTTTGACATTGTTGGGCCTTTCAATATGTTTATATTTTAAAAGTGATCACTAGAACTGTTTCGACATCATACTGAATTTCTTAATATATACCGCGCAGTAATCATGCATTTTAATTTTTAAAAAATAATTTAGATTTTTTTTCAATACGAAGGACTAGTCTACTTAACAATAATAGCGCTAATTACCATCAACGAATTTCAATTAAATGTCGATGAACTATCTATAGAGGAGTATTTTTTTAAAATGGCGTTATCGCTGAAGAAAAGAAATTTGAAGGTCGCGGGTTCTACTGAAGAAAATGCAACTGATGCAAAAGGCACTGATGCGGTAACTCAGCTTCAAACACAAGATGAATCACCTCAGCAAAATTCAATAGAGCCAACACATCAATCAGAGCCCCTTGAAGAGGGAATCGCAAATAAAAAAATACAAACTCTTCACCGCCTCAATCTTCTCTATCAAGAAAACAATATTGATATAGAAAAACTGATGCAAAAACTTTTAGTCCTTGTCGTTGAAAATATGGATGCTCAAGGCGGCTCACTATGGGTTTATAATAAAGAAAAAAATAATGTTACTTGTAAAGCAGCCACCGGCCCTGGCAGTGAAGGAGTTCTTAATGTTTCAATACAATCAGGAAAAGGAATTGTAGGTTGGGTGGCAGAACACCATAAACCCACAATCAGTAATGACACCGGCCAAGATCGACGTTTCAGCAGTAAGACGGATAATCAAACACACCATACCACGCAATCAATTCTAGCGAGCCCCTTAATATGTCGAGGTGAACTCGTAGGTGTTATTGAAATTGTTAATAAAACTAAAGGTGAAGCAGAATTTAACGAACAAGATCAAAACTTTCTTTTTGATATTTGCGTACCAGCAGCGATGCACATCATGAGCTCTATAGTCATGAAAAGACAAGATGACCTCATTAGAAAGCTTGATGTTTTACACGGACTTCAAGAGTTATTTGGTTCCACAATGGAGTATGAAAAACTTGTAAATCTGGTACTTCAAAAAGCTGTTGAATTATTAGAAACAGTTGCAGCCTCGGTGTGGCTCCTCGATGAAGCAGCTGAGAATGTTGTGTGCCTAACAGCTGAAGGGCCAACAAAAGATAAAGTTATTAAACTCGCAGTTAAAAAAGGCGATGGAATAGTAGGATGGGTTGTAGAAAATAAACAATCTTCGTTGGTAGAAGATTGTTCAAAAGACCCTCGGTTTTTAGCTTCTCTAGATGAAAAAACAAAATTCGTTACAGAGTCTATGGTATGCGTTCCTCTTACTGCAAAGGGTGAATGCATTGGCGCTATTCAACTTATTAATAAACGCACAAAAGGACAACTTTTTTCACAAGATGATCTTGAGTTCGCAGAAGTCTTTGCAGCCAATGCTGCAATGTTTATAAAAAATGCAAGTCTCTATGCTTCAGAAAAAAAGGCCAAAGAACTTTCTGCGCTTATTACAATTAGTAAAGAAATCACCGCCACTTTAGATATCAATGCTGTTTTAATGTCGATTGTAAATCTATCAGCCGACGTGATACCATATGATCAAGCAGCCATTTCACTTTTTCACCCCATCGAACAAAAATTTATCGTTAAAGCCATTAAGGGTTTAGAGTCCGTTGATCAAGATTTACCAGAAACACAAAGTTTAAATCGTATTCATAATTTGGTAGCTCAAGGCAAAGGTGAAGTTACTATTAATAGCCTAAAAGAGTACACAGACACTGCTGAATTTCAATCACCAGAAATGAATGGATACTTCAACAGCCAAAATCTCCAATCTTTTTGGGCTTACGCACTTAAAGATGACCAGGGCATTGTTGGTGTTTTGACTATGCAATCCAAAAAAATCAATATGATCTCTGCAAATAAAAAAGAATTACTTTCTCTACTTGTAAGTCAATGTACCGTTGCCTTACGTAATGCAGAGCTCTACACAACGATTCCAAATGCTAAGGTTTTTGAATCTCTCAAATCTGGCTTGCTTAAAAAATTCTTAATGTTTCGACAATGGCCAATTAGAAAGCAATGGCATTTTGTAGCAGCTGTAGCTGTGGTACTTTTATCTTTAGTATTTTTAAAAGTCCCATATCATGTATCAGCAAATCTTGAAGTGGTTCCAGTCTCTACAACATATTACTCAGAAGCCAATGGCATTATTGGTTCAATTTCAGTTAACGAAGGTGCGCGCGTTAAAGCAGGTGATCTTTTAATGCAACTTAATGTTTCTGACTTGATTATTCAAAAGGCAAGTAAAGAAAGTACCCGCTCAAAAGTTAAGTCTGAGATGATTAAACTTTTAGTCGAAGAAAACATCGCCGAATTTAAAATTAAAGAAAATGAAAAAATATCTATGGATTATGAAATTGAACGCTTGACCCTGCAAATTAAAAATGCCGAAGTTCGCGCCCAACACCCAGGCGTTGTAGTTACTGAGAAGCTGGGCGAACTCTTAGGCAAGCCAGTATCTTATGGTGATGAGCTCATCAGAATTGCACGCTCTGATGCAATTTATATAGAATTTGAAGTACCAGAAGAAGAAGTGGTTAATATACAGCCAGACCAAGAAGTTAAATTCAAAGTTTACGGCTTACCTGGTGTTAGCTTTTATAAAGGCTTAAAACTCGCCTCCGTTGGTGGAGAAGGAGTTCAATTAAATGAGGCTGATAAAAACAAGTACTTCATAGCACGAGCACAAGTAAAGAATGTTGAAAAAACTCAGCTACGCCCAGGCATGACAGGCCGTGGTCAAATTTATGCCGACAAGCAATCATTAGGATTTGTGATCTTCAATAAACCATTTCGCTTTTTATCAATGAAGTTCTTCTAAGCTCATTTGGCAATTAAATTTATTTGAAAAATATGAAATTGATTTATTTAGCCGTTATCGATTCAATCTTAAAATTCAAGATTTGCAATCATTCCGGGCTTTAGAAGATAGGTGCCATCTTCTGACTTTTTGACATTGCTGGCATCAAGCTTTACACGAACCGTTTCACTAGGCGAATCAATGACGGGACTTACGAAAGTTACAACTGCTTTGAATTTCACATCTTTTAACTCATCAACAGTAAACGTTAGTTCACTTCCCGTTTTAATTTTAATCGCATCAACTGATGAGATATAGGCCACCATAACGAGCTCGCCAATTTGTACAATTTGAAATGCGCGATCACCGGCTTGAGTTGTTTCACCGGCCTCAATATAGCGACGTGTGATCACACCATCAATGGGAGCGGCGATATGTGTATTGATTAAATTTATGTCACGAATTTCTAAAGCTGTTTTTTTGCTGTGATATGTATCTTCTTTTAGTCTTATCTCCTCACGAGATACGTATTTTTTAAGGCGTCTAGTTTTAACAAGGTCATCACTAGCTGTTTTAAATTCCATTGATGCAAGCTCACGCTCAGCGCGCGGTTGTTTATCATCAATAACAGCCAACTCTTGACCTACTTTTACTTCACCCCCCTCATCAACACCAACGCTTTTAATCTCACCAGAAGCTTTTGCTTTCACAAAAATTTCTTTTTTACCAAAGATAAGGGCCGTCGCTTTTGATTTCATTTTAATTTGTGGAACTGATACAGACTCAGGGACATGAGGTTCCAAGACTTTAGCTTCGGGCTCAGTGTACGCCACTGCTATGCCTGTGAAGAATGTCAGAATGTAGAAAATCCATTGCAAAGACATATTTATCTACTTACCTCAGTAAAAAAGATCTAATCTAAAAAACAGCATAAATTTTCGCACAACATAGCGAGCGACTGATACAGACTTTGTACCAACCTCAGCTACACCTGTCATACCCGGTCGCAAATCACCGGGATTCCTAAATAAGATTTCGGCACTATACTGCTTAGCTTTAGGATTTATTGTGTCAGGCCGACTAAGTGTACGAATACGAGCCACTTGCCCTACGTAAGTCTTGAAGGGCGAACTCAAAACCTTAAATTCAACAGTATCATTTTCAGCAACAAATCGAACTTGATCTTCTGGAATTTCAATCACAGCTTTTAGTTGCGCTACTCCATTAACTCGACAGAGCTCATCACCCGCTTTTATAAACGTATTGAGTTTTCGAATGATGTCATTACATGAAATAACGCCCTCTTCTTTTACTCCTTCAAATGTCAGTTTAAGTGCATTCACTTGGCGATCAAGTTCTTTGAATTCTGCCTGCTTGGCCACCATTTCACTTTCTAAGCCTGATTTATGAGTAAGATCATCACGCATCGCTTGTTTTACTCGAATTGACATTTTATCAACTGCTAAACTTTGAATAACGCGATCATAATGAAGCGAAGTATTTTCTAATTCTGCAACTACCTGCCCTGGTTTTACAACATACCCGTCATCAACTAATAATTTTCGTAAAAATCCGTCTGAGCCTGCACGAATTACTTGAGTAAACGTTGGCTCTAGTAAACAGTGACCATTGACTGTATAAGAAACAGGAATCAAAAATAGACTTAAAAAAAACAACAAACCGAATGCTGCTATTTTTCTACCTTTAGGACTTTGAAAAAAAACTTTGTGCGAGAGCAAAAATTGAATTAAAAAAACACCAGCTTTTTTCATATGACTCCCAAATAGTTTGTACGCAACCCACATTGAAACAACCACTCCAAAACCAAAATAATTCTCAGTCAAAAATGTTTTAGCTAAGAAAAATAAACCCAACGTCAAACTTGTGACCCACATTAAAGAAAGAACACCATAAGTGAAAAAAATTATTTTCTCTCTTCTTGTTCCTGGAATCTCTTCTGGCTTTTGAAAAAATATATAGCGACTTACAAAGTATTTAACATATGAAAATGACGAATCACGAAGATTTGGAATTTCTAAAAAATCAGCCAACAAATAATAACCATCTAGCTTCACCAACGGGTTGAAGTTAAAAAGTACTGTGGCTGCAGTACAAACACTTACAACTTGAAGACTAAGGGTGTTGAGCAATGTCTGTGGAGGAGAAATAAACCAAATATAAACAAATATTGTCCCCACAGCGAGCTCAATAAAACTCCCCGCCACTGTTACCATGATTTGTTTCCATTTTTGATCAAAGAGCCACGCATCGTTAACATTGCAATAAAGGCAGGGCTGGAAAAACAGCAATAAAACACCAATCTCATGAACTTCCCCACCATAATACTTACAAGTAAGACCATGACCAAGCTCATGAACACCGATGATGGCAAAAATTGTAATCCATAGTAAGAGCCAATTAAATGCCGACATTTCACTAAATGAAAATACCTGCCTAACCCCTTGCTCAAAACCATTCCAATCATAAAATATTAATGAGGCTGCAAGTATCATTGACCCAATTGCTAAGACAAAAAACTTTTTGGTCCAAAAAAATCCAATATGCGGAATAATTTTGTTAAAAAATTTATCAGGGTCTATCACAGGAAATCTTCTGTAAAGCAATGTTCCCTTTTGACTTAACAAACGGCTTTTGCGCATCTCTTTCATTTTTTCAATGAGCATGATATTTTGATCACGCTTGGATGATTCAAGAAGTTTCATCTCTTCGAGTTTTTGTTGATAGTCTTTTAGTGTGCTATGATCGATCTGTAATTTTGATTCCGTAGAATTGTAAGCAACAACCATTTCTTCTAAAGTGCGCGTGCCATCGAATAAAGATATTACCTTCCATTCTTCCTCATCAAAACGGAAGTACTGAGTTTTAAGCGTGTCTTTAATAACAAAGCTTACACGCTCACTCATCACTTGACGTGACACCTTAAGATCTGATCTTAAGGCCGGTGCTTTAGGCACAAGTTTCTCCCAGCGTAGATTCGGTACACATCAACTTATCGACCTAAAAACGGTCACACTCAAGGCCAGAAGTCTGGCTTTACCTCTCATCAGTATCTTGTCTTTAGGCCAATTTCTTTAGACTCGACCAGCAAGGTCATGCAGCAGAAGGGCTTTGTCTTTCATAATATAAAGATGAGGGAAATGTATTTTTTCATAATATGCATAAGTGTGTCATTCGCGACTTCTAATTCTTTTGGATCCTCCCTATCATTACGCCAAGCTCTTATTGAAAGTTTAAAGCACAACCTTAATATTAAAATCAGTAATCTTACTGCTGAAGAAAAAACAGCACTCGTCACAAAAGCTTTGGGTGAATTTGATCTCAACCTTAAACTTAGCTACACACAAGACCACAGTGACACACCCTCATCTTCAAGCCTTGATGGTGTCACTAGTTCGGTAATTAAAAACACCACAACTTACACAGGCGTATTATCTAAAAAAACAATTTGGGGCGGAGAGTTTACTCTCCCCTATGATTACGCAACTTCTAATTCCAATTCTACAAACACTCGCATACCACAAGATCATACAACCTCATTTGGCATCACATTATCACAACCCCTTATCAAACCCTTTTACTTCGGATATTTTTCTCGCAATCATGCGAGCGCAGAATACGATTGGGAAATTGCCCAGCACCAACGATATGAACAGATCATTGATTCATTGGTAAAAACTATGGGTCTTTACCTTGATACTTTAAGAGATTCTGAAGCTCTTTACATTAAAGTAAAAGCAAAAGATTTTTCTGAACAAACACTTGAATTTACAAAAGCTAAACTTCAGCTTGGTAAAGCTTCACATGTCGACAAACTTGTTGCTGAGAGTAAATGGCAAAAAGATTCTGAAGATTTACGTGCCGCGAAGACTTCACTGCAAAATAAAACTGAAGAACTGGTTTTAAATATTTATGGCACTACTGACACACAAATTCAATTAGCACAAAACCTCAAGGCCCTTGAAGTACCGCCACCCAACACCGAAATGGAAGTAGCCATCACTGAAGCCTTAAAAGCTCGTTCAGAATTGAGATCAGCAGAAATTGCTGTTAACAAAGCTGATGCAGCAGCAGGTGCAGCATCGATTGAAAGATTACCTTCAGTCACGGCAGACGGCAAAGTGATCTATAAAGGTTTAGCTTCAAATTTTGATGACTCTCAGTCACAAGTCAAACAAGGGCTACGCCCGTCTTATACAGCGGGTGTTAAAATCGAGCAGCCCCTTTTAATGTATACATCTCGAGGGGAGTATCAATCAAAGTCACTTCAACTTTCACAAGAAGAACTAAAACGACTTCAGATTCGTCGTAATATCACTCTTGAAGTACGTAAACACATGCGCCAACTTCATACAAATTGGTCACGCTTAGAAGTACTCAGAGCCGTTGTCAAAGCTGAGAACTATAAACACGAAGGTCAAATACAACGTTATCAGCTAGGTAAGATTTCACTTTTTGAGTATTACCAAGCCCATCAAGATCTGGTGCAGGCCGAGTTTGAGTTAATAGATGCCCAAACTTCTTATATTAGATCTCTATACTCACATTTTAAGTCTCGAGGTCGCCTTCTCAAAGAACTTGGACTTTCAATTAATTCAAATTAGCAAAAACTCTAGTATTTTTAGCACTCTTGATATTCACTAATAGTGTGCAAAATTCACTTTTCACAATTCAAAGTAACCCTTCAAAGAGGTGTTATGAAGCTTAGACACTTAAGTATGCTTTTGTGCATTTGTTATTCAATTACTGCGGCAACTGACCCTGTGACTCCACCAGATAATTCTCACTTAAGCAATTATACGATCCCTCTTTTTTTTGATTTTGCACAAAATGGAGGTGAATTATCGGGCTATGAATTTCACTATGTCCTTAAGGGTTCTGACGCTATTGAGATAGCGGATATTTCAATAGCAGATAATTCTATTTCGTTTGAACTAAAACAAGATACCAATGATAAAGAATCTTATATTGCTCAGTTCACATGGCCAACAACTTTAATTACACACGGTGATATTGAACTCATACATGAGGCTAAAGCTTTTTATACCCAAAAAGTTCCATTAACATCAGATCAAGTTTCTTTTTCGTCGAAAATAAAATCAGACGAGTTAAAATCATGGCCACAAAATTTTCCATTTAAATTTTGCATGAAGAATTTTGTAGATGAATATAAAAGATCTTTTTGTTCTAAGAATTATATCTTAGTTAACAACAAAGACATTTATGCGATAAAGACTCCATCAGGTTTTAAAAAACAACCTCAAAAAATATTAATCAATGATCAACCCGCAAGCATTCACGGCCCTATTGTTGCCAAAGAAGAAACTAATAAGATTAATTTTAAAGCCTACTCATCAAATGGTGAGGAGTATGAATTCGATACTGCCCCACCCAGTCAATCTCCAGAATATTTTGATGTGATTCAATCTCCTGATCAAAAAACCATTTCTATTCGAGGTAGAGGCACACGCCCCATTGAACCACTAGCTGATAATAACGATCACGACTGGCGCGCCGTCATTGATGCAAACAAACGACATCTTCGCTTTCGAGGCCTTGGCGAATTTTCTTGGCGTCAATCTCTAAAGCCCACACGTGTATTACCAAAAGAAGAGCACCGTATTTTTTTACAAACAAAATCACGTAAGAGCACTTATAGTAGTCAAGTTTTACTTCAAGGGGCATTTCTTAATAAAGAAATCAGCGACATCACATCTCTAGAACACCAAGCCTCAATAACCGCTGATAAAACATTTGATTGGAATTATTCATCTCCCAAAAAAGCTAGTGTTAATCGCGCAAAAATTAAAATTCTAACTAAAAACAAAGAAGAATTTGGCAGCTATTTTGATATTTACAGAGGTTTACCCTATGAGGCGATTTTACGATTTACAGGCCTTAAAACAAGTTCATCTCAAGTATTACTAGCAGGAGAACTAGCAACCAATGCGTGGCTTGAGCAAATTTTCGGTTGGAAAAACTCATGGTTAAGCGTTCAAAGATGGGGCGCATCTGCAAGATATTTTTCAGGCCTAAATACGGCAACAGATAGTTTTGAAAAAGCTGTAAAATTTAACACGCTCAATTTTGATTTGAAATACAACTGGAAACCAGGTGTTTGGAATCATGATCTTATTTACGGAACCCACTTCAGTTATCAAAGTGTCAACTTCACCGCTACTTCAGCTTCAATGCTAGGTCTTGGCGCATATTATGGTATGCTGCTACCGAAATTTATTGATAAATTATTGCCATTTAAGCATCCAAAATGGATCAATGCGCAATTTGACTATTATCTGATGCCCGCAACTTCTGCAGCCACACTGAATAGAAATTTTAATCTCTCGAGTCACTTAAAAATTTATTTCACACCATTTCAATTTATTGAAATGGGGCTTGCCTACCGCTCTTTTGATTTTAAAAATAATGTCACAAAACTATTCACACAAACATCCGTTGGATCAGCATCCCTAGGTTACGGTTTAAACTTTTAATAATAAAAGAGACTCATAAATGTCAGGGCCTGAAATTACTTACCGAAAAGCGAATCTCAGTGATTCTGCGATGATTAAAACATTTCAACTTGCCATGGCATGGGAAACTGAAAAACTAAAGCTTGATGAAGCAATACTCATGCAAGGTGTTTTGGCAGTTTTTAATTCACCAGAATTAGGGCAATACTTTGTGTGCTCGCAAGGCGATAATTTAGTAGGTGTGTTGATGGTTACAAAAGAATGGAGCGACTGGAGAAATGGCAACGTATGGTGGATCCAAAGCGTCTATTTTAAACCAGAATTTCGCGGCAAGGGTTTATTTTCAAAAATGTATTCGTATATCCAGAATTTAGCAAAATCAGACGAATCCGCTCGTGGCATTAGACTTTACGTAGATCACTCAAACAAAAACGCCCAATTAATTTATGCAAAAATTGGAATGAATGGTGATCACTATCGGCTATTTGAATGGATGAAGACATAACCCCCGCCATAATAAACATAATTATATCAAGTATTTATCTATCAAAATTAGAATCAAGTTAAACGATTATAAAAGCAGACTTAAATCGAGAATTATAACTTTAAATTGTCGCAGTCAAACTTCTCTCTCTATAATAAAACAATGGAAAATAACCCAACCAAGATTCAAAGTTCTTTATCTAAAAACCATCTCACATGCCTTTGTGGCGAACTCAATTCAACTCCTTACTATAATGCCGGCGAAATCAGCGAATTATTTAAAGGCTATCAACTTGTCAGTTGTCATTCATGTGGTCTTGTAAGAACTGATCCAAGCCCTATTTCACAAAAGCAAGATGCGGAAAACCTTTACGACGACCCGCTTTATTACGCTCAAGCGATGAATGAAAAAGATTTTTGGATCGGCAAAGCCCGTCTTGTTTTGAAAGACCTCAAAGGAATTTCACCCAATTCAACTTTGTTAGAAGTGGGTTGCGGAACCGGGTGGATTGTTAAAGCGGCCAGTGAACTAGGCTTTAAAGCTAAAGGGATAGATATAAATCGCCATGCCATAGAATTAGGGCGTGAACATTTTAAGATAAACTTGGAAAGAAAATTTTTAAATGAAGTAAAAGAAAAGTTTGACGTTATCGTGGTCAATCATGTGCTTGAACATATTCTTGATCCAAAACAATTTCTAATTGACGCCCATGAACGTTTAAACCTTGGGGGTTATTTATTTTTTGGTCTACCAAACCTCAACGGAGGTATCCCGACTACACTGCGCCTACTTAATAAACTTCCTGCAGGCCCAGGCTCGAATTGGCTTTGGATTGGTTACCAACCCAATCAGCATATATGGCATTTTACTCCCAAGACAATCCGTGATTTTTTAGAACGTGAAGGTTGGCAAGTGACAAAAACTCGCACCAATTTGAATAATGCCTACGCATCTGTACCCGTGACAAAGCTTCGCCACCGCTTTATTCAAAAAATATGGAAGGTCTATGAAAAATTTCATTGGGCCGATGAAATGGGAATTCTTTGTCAAAAAAAATAACCTCATGAGAAATTCTCAATGAAAATATTTGTTCATTCAGCTTCAGATAATTTAACTGACTGGCAATCTCATGGTGAAGGGCTCATCTGCTTTTCAATTCTCAACGGCTTAGCTGAGCGAGGCCACGAAATTCATGCTTATGCCCCCCACTCCGCAGTTAAAGAAAAATCTCAGTCACTTAAAATTTATAATTCCAAAATTAAAACTTCTTTTGGTTTTACTCAATTTTGGCAACGTGGTTATGAAGCCAATCAACTTTTTGATCAACTTTCAAAGACCCATCGATTTGATCTTGTTTGGCGTATGAATCCTTTGGGAAATCACTGCCCGGTTGTCCCAAAGCACGGGCAATTACCTCTAGTTCTCGGCCCCTTTTATTACCCATGGCTTGACAATCAGAAACTAAAATCACGTTTTGGCTTTTCACTTTTTGAATTAGCAAAGCCCCTGGCACTTTGGGGTTGGAAAAACGTTATAGATGAAGCAGATTTCGTTTTCGCAGCCACAAAACCGCACGCGCTCGAAATTAAAAAAACTTATTCAAAAGAAAATGTCGATGAGCTTCCGTTGATTATCAACATCCCAAGTCAGGTGAAAAAATATTCTCTTTCTCCAAATCAGGAGATCTGTCTATCTTTTGTGGGAAATCTCGTTCCCAATAAACGACCTGATGTATTTATCAAAATAATTAAAGCTATACGTGAAAAAGCAATACCGGCTCGTGCCAAGCTGATAGGCAATGGCGTCATGATGCCAGAACTTCGAGAGCTAGCGAAAAAACTTAAAATTGATCAATGGATTGAATTTATGGGGCAAGTTCAAAACGCAGAGGTACCAAAGCTTCTTCAGAGCACAGATATTTTCATCTCAACAGCCATGGGCGAGCCCTATGGCCGCAATATCGTCGAAGCCATGAGTGGAGGTCTTGTTGTAATTTGCCATAAAAGCGGAGGAGCAGCAGACTTTATTCGCCATAATGTTGATGGAATGTTAGTAACAGACTCTGATGAAAATGCATTTGCTCAATGCGTAGAACTTATTCTTAAAAATGAAAGTCTTCCTCAAACTCTAGGCACTAACGCCGCCACCAAATCAAAAAACTGGACAAAAGAAAACGTACTATCAGCTCTAGAAAAAACTCTTACAAATTTGATAGGGCAAGTTAAGTGAATCGAATTGGCACAAGGTCAGTTGGATGCTTATAACAAGCGCAACTTAGAAACTTTTTTAAAGTACTACAGCCCTAATGTCGAAATATTCGATTTTCCGAACGCTCAAGCGCGTGTGACTGGAATTAGTGAAATAAGAAAAATCTACGAAAAGCTTTTTGCAGAAAATCCTGAACTTCATTGTGAGCTTGTAAATCGGATGGCACTTGGGTCTGTTGTTATTGATCATGAGAGTGTAACTGGACTCGTGGGCCGCCCGCCAATCAAAGCCATTGCCATCTATGAAATCAAAGACAATTTAATACAGACTGTTAGATTCATTAAATAAGTTTATTCTAAAAAACATTTTAAATTGACATCATCACCGTCCTTAGAAAAAATAAAAAAATTCGTGATGTCATTAGCACATTTGTTCATTTTGCACTATTAGCGGACGCATGTTTTCTTTACTCGTTGATTTGGTTTCTTCTTTTATAAATGCCCTGTAAAAATCAAAAGCGATATTATTTTTTCACAGAAGTACTCTACAAATTGTTTTGCCATTTTATTTTCATCAGCCGCATTTAAATCAGTTGCCTTTTTTGCATCCAAGTTTTGCCATCTAACCCATTCTTCAGCCATTTCTGATAAGCTTATTTTAGCTTCTCGTGTTAAGAAGCGAATTGCTTTTGAAATGCCAACTACATTCATTGCAGAGATGAGTTGATGGCCATGTTTAAAATCTTCTTGAGATAATGAGGGGCTAGAACGTAAAAAATAAAAAGGTTCTTTATCATAAACTAATTTTAATGCGCCAGCTTTTCGCCATAGTTCTGTGCCGGGCAAAATCATAAGTGGGAATACTACTATCTTATAGGGGTTTAATGATGCTGCAAAATCAATTGAGTTTCTAAACGATTCAAGTGTTTCGCCCGGCAAACCAAAAATGAGTTGAACTTCAATCCTGAGATTAAATTTTGTAAGATTTTGTATGCCGCGAATAAATGGTTCTGTTCTCAGTTTTCTCTCTACAGTTGTTAGTGCATTTTCGTCAGTGGTTTGAAGCCCCACTTCTATAAAAGTAAAATTTGCCTCTGAGAAAAGACTTGCCATTTCTTCGTCAACAAATTCTGCCCAGATCTCTGTGTGAAATTGAACTTTGTTAGTGTTATGCTCAATAATAAAACGTAATATTTCTTTGGCTCGCTCGCCATGCAAATTAAAAATTGGATCCATCAGATATATTTGTGACACATCTTTTTTGAGCCAATATAAAATTTCAGCTTTTACTCGTGTCAGATCAAATCTTCTATTTCGAATTGAATAATCTTTATTGTAAAAACAAAAACTACATTTAAACACACACCCACGCTGTGTTTCTAAACAAATAAACCGCTTATCGAAAGTTCCGTATTTGTCATTGTGTGGAGAAGGGAGAGAGTTTAAATCTGACATAATGATGGCATTCATATTTTCATGTAATTCATCACCATCACGATATGAAATACCTTTCACTAAACTTAAATCATCAGAGCATTTAAAGACCTCAATGATTTCGCTCAACGGAACTTCCCCCTCACTTTTTACTATGGCATCGATGTAGGGGTGCTTTTTTAGAACATCAAGTGAGATGGATCCAACTTCTGGACCACCTAATATTATTTTTAATTCAGGATCTGCTTTTTTAAGAAGACAACTTGCATTCATTAAAGTTTTTATGTTCCAGATATAACAAGATAAACCCACTACCTTGGGTTTTGTTTTTAAAATATCACTGACAAATTCATCAACGGATGTGGCTGGATGGCATTCTAAAATCGAGACGTCTGATTCTAAATGGCCTTTTTTTTCTACCAGATATGCTTTTAAATAGAGAAGTGCTAGTGGAGTAAAATCAGGATTACAGTGAATTGTTGCTAATGTGATTTTCACCGATCTATCTCGATGTGAGCTTTTCAGTGTTGATAAGAGATTTCATAGCCATGATTCATCTTCGCGAGTGTGATATTTCATAGCAAGACTATTTAGTAGCTGAGGCGCGTTAGAGAGTCTTTTTACTCACGAAGATCTTGTTGCGAAATGTTACGAAAATAACCCTCTCAAATTGTTCAAATATCCGCGACTGATATGCGGCCTACGGTGGTGTTTATGTGGTGACAGCAATTATTGTATTTGGTCCTCGCGCATAATTTAATTATGTTCGTGCGCTGCGTGTTAATATTAACTTACCCAAACCTATTTCAGTTTCTTTTTCTTTTGAACACAATCTAGAATGAATGCAACATGGAAAAGTGCCTGTTTGTTCTCGCCATTTTAACTTTTTTGCAATCACCCAATGCCCTGGGCGAATCTGAAACCCAAACCCAAACATGGTTTATTATCAGCGCCCCTCAGAGTGCTCCAACTTGGAAGTTACAAGCCATCAAAGAAACAACTTTAACTTATCTTTCAGATATTAAGTCGATTCATATTCTCGAAAATACCGCGCAGGCAAGTTGTAATGGCCAGACTGAATGTATTTTGAATACAGCTGAATCACAAAGTGTGAGTCTTGTTATCTTTGGCGAACTCATCAGTAACAAACTACTACTTAAAAGCTATGCCTCTCAGAATCATGCTCTCATCCAAGAAACTGAAATACCCCTCGGACAAAATTTAAGTCTTGAGGAGTTTCACCACAAACTCTCACAGTTTACCAAGTCCTTTAGTCAGATTCCAAATAAACCCAACAAAAATCAAAATCAGCCCTGGCCACTTATATTTTTCTTAATTGGTGTTTCGGCCGCAGCAATCGTCATTAAAAGCATAAGTTTAATTATAGATAAGATTTATCCTCTCTTTAAACAAAGAGGTAGAATTGCCCTTGTCACCTTGGGCCTAGCTGTTGGCATTTTACTTGTGAGTGGATTGGTTACCAGTATTAAAAAATCTATCGGGTACCACCCGATTTACTTAAAACGTATAAGTCATTTGAAAAGCGCAATAGAAATACAACGAAATCAGAGGAGAACTCATGGCACAAGCAAGTATTAAATTTCATCCAGGTGGATCCGGTGCGGGTTTAACTGGTCTTCTCGGATGTACCATCTTTTTTGGATTAAGTACCCTTCTCTTTATCACTGAGAATTATTTTGCTTCTTTGTTGTTTGTTTCTTTTGCCCTACTTTTCTACGTGACAGGCCGAGATATTACAAAAGTTATTTTATCTTCATTTACAATCTTTTTCTCGAACAAGCATCTTATTCCAAATGCCAATTATCTTGAAGAGACTGTAAATGCATTAACCGATACCCTTCAATTTACGAGAGACTCAAAAGGTGAAATAAAAGTGGGCCCATTGAATCAGGGTCAAAAAATTACTCTTCCAAATAATCCACTCGTTAACGATATTCAAAAACTTCTCAGTGAAGGCAAAGGTGTTGATTATGTGGAGTATGTGGCTCACTCTTACTACATCGAATGTCATGAGCTCTATGATTTTACCAGCGCTAACCTCGATTTTGCAGCAGTATCGATGCCGATTTTTGGTCTCATCGGTACAATTATCGGTCTTATATCGATGTTCGATAATCTAGGAAGTGTAATCACCATTGAGGCTTTATCACCTCAATTGGCTATGGCCCTAAAGACCACTCTTTACGGCGCATTTTTCTCAGCAGTTTACAAAATTATGGGTTCACGTTTTGAAAGACGCATCAGAACTCTTGATTATGATTACGAAACATTTTTCCGTGCTATTGAAGTACTTTTAGAAAACAAAGTCGAAATCGAGATCGGAAAATGAAAGTATACTCAAAAGCCTCACGCATCAGAAAAAGCAGTGAGACTTGGCAGGTAGTCTATATTGATCTTATGACTAATATGATGGTGATTTTCATCATTCTTTGGGCCTTGAATCAAGTAAAGCCACAGAAAGCCTCGAGCAGAATAGGTGATACCACTAGCCATATGGTTAACTTAGCAGGAGATGTTATTTTTGCGCCTAAGAGATCTTCTCTTTCTACAGAGGGAATATCCATTTTCAAAAACCTCTTTGGCAAAACAGATGATAACCCTGTGCTTAATTTCAACACTGGTGAATTTACTAAGCGCTATCTTGTTATCCACGGTCACACTGATGGTGATGGTGATAAAGACAAGAATTTTCAACTAGGATTCGACAGGGCGTTAGAAACCTATCATCAAATGAGACTCTATAACAACGAGGCCTCAGATCATGTAATTCTTTGTTCTCATGCTGACAACTCACCTCTTCAAGAAATCAACTCGTCGAAGTCCGCTCCGACTCGATTTTCGCCTGTGGAATTACGAGCCATCAAGGCTAAAAATCGCCGCATCACCATCGAAGATAAAATCGACAGCCGAGTACAAATTCAGTGAAGATGACTATGAAGACCTCATCACTTTTGTTTTTTATAACTGTACTTACCCTTGCCTCGTTTCATCAGGGGCGACTTGATATTAAATACTTATTAGATTTATCAACACAGACAACACTGTTTATCGGTTTTCTCACAACTTTCATGGGATTTGGCCTCATCGTGCTTTTTGATTTAGACAAGCCTAACAACTCTTATATTCGTAGTACTCTTTCTTTTTTTCTTTGTTTTAATATAAGCCTCATCTGTTTCAACAATCACACGACGACACTTCTGCTTGCGGCACCACAAAAACTTACTCACGGTGGACCCTACTGCCAAACAGAAAGTAAATTAGTTGCAAAAAAAAATGACAAAGTGGCGCCCGGTTGCGGACTCATCAAGCGCGCCTTTGATTTAGGACTTACTAAAGACATGGGTTCTTGTGGCGACAACATTAATCAAGAAGCGCTCACTATCTGCGAATTACAACAACCTGACGAACCTTGGTTACACTTTTCAGCTCGTCGCTTCAACGAATTTATGAGCGGCACCGGCAGCAACTGGTTGCGCTTTAGCTTTTGGAACAAAACTTTCGACATTTTTTTAGAGCAAGTAGCCCATACCCGATTTCTCTTAGGGAATATTGGTCATGTTGTTGAAGGATCTCCAAAAGCCTCACATCATATATTCACCAATCTCCCCGCACCAGAAGGTAGTGATAATGATAATTGCTTAAGCGCTTACCGCGAACTTTCTTATGCAGTGAAAACAAATCTTCGCGACAAAGATATCAACAGTCGCATTCTCGAGCATATTTATGGGCAAATGCTATTTGATCCGCACTTTGAAACAGCAGTTGGTTTTTGTAAAGAATATGCCATACACTGGGATTCTCCCATTGACAGCTGCGCTCGTCTTGCTCAACAGCCAGAGGTTTTTTTAAAATCTCAAGGTATCGATCAACAGATTATAACTGTTTTTAATCGCGCCGCCGAGAGACTTGATTCCCTCAGGTTGAAAGTAAGTATCAAATCAATCGTGAGCGGTGAAAGACCTCTACCTCCTCCTCCGAAGTCTGGTATTTCCTCTACAGACAGAAGACCAACTGCCTACCCCAAAGAAGAATCAGTGATGAGCTTTCAATGTTTTATAAAATCCGAAGCAGGCAGTAAATCAGCAACAGACAAAGCTCAAGATTTTCCTTTTCGACTTTATAAACACAAATTTATAGCTAAAGAGACTAGATTTATTCCCGAAATAGATCCTCATAAAACACAAGTTGTGATGTACAGGTTACTAGCTCAAATGTTAGCTGAAGATTTTCATTACAATAACCCTATCGTTGCCGATAAAGTGGAGGTCGATCCACTTTTTTTTGATAAAACCAAATATCCACTTATGAGCCTTGAGCTACTTAAATACACAGATATTTTCATTGGCAACGATTGGCTTCATGATCGTGCGGATTTACTTGAGGTGTATCCGTACTATCATCATCTAAACTATTTCATTGATCAATTTCGCGAAGAATACAGTACTCAAAGGACGCGATTATGAGACTGGCTATAATAATTGCCTTTTTTGCATGTACTGTACAAGGCGCTCAAAACTACACACAAACCGCTAGAGAGTCTTTTCTTAACCAATCCCTTGAGGCTTTTAGCAAAGCAACTTTAAAAAATACTCAAGATCTCTTGGCGGTTCTTGATTTCAACGAGAAACAAAAATGTCGCTCTTTTTTTGGATCCACGACTTTGAAGTGTCTTCAAAAAGTAGCTGAAAGCTATTGTCAGACTGGCACGCCTGATTGTCGTTTAATTTGGGATTTAGCTGCTACCAATAAAATTAATGAAAACTCATTCACTACGCGTGAAGAAAGATTTCATATTTCTGAAAACACGGACAACTACCCTGTGGCCCTAGCAAAAGCCCTACGACTTAAATACGCACAACTCACCACAAGATTTCTTTTAGCTACAAAAAAAACATGTAACGAAAATGACAACTCTTGTTTAGCTCAACAGATTAATCAGTACTGTACTAAGAATGCTGACAATTTGAGATTGCCATGGCAGGCCTGTACTTCAGCTATTATTTGGTATCGAGGGATAAGCGCTGCAAAATAAACAAGGAATTCGATTCGAAAACGTCTCATCCTTGGGTATGACGCTAAGCTAACGAAAAAGGTACCGGGTACCGGAAATGGTGGAGCTGATCGGGATTGAACCGACGACCTCTTGCATGCCATGCAAGCGCTCTCCCAGCTGAGCTACAGCCCCACATTTGTGAGAGAACTGTTTCTAACCCTGATGCTGCGCGTTGAGCAAGTAAAAACTCACTTGAGAAATTACGGGTTTAGGTACGATACTATTGTTATCAAACTTTGACAGAGGACACACATCATGAATTGCAGAGAAAATAAATTCATCAAAATCCTAATCATCATTATGGCAATTAGTTTTAGCACCACCTCACAAGCCAAAGACATGACAAGCAGATTAGGCATTGGTTACTCTGATTCCTTTAGCGTAAGTACACTACCAAGTATTGCTGTTAAATATTATCCATCACAAGATCTTGCCCTTTCTGCTGCCTTGGGAATCGACACCAACTCAACAAACTCAGCCACAGGCAATTCAAATTTTGGGGCAGGCGTTAAACTTTATAAAACAATTTTTCCAGAAGACAATATGAACTTCTACATGGGCGCAGGCGCAGGCCTTGTTAGTATCAGCCCCACTGCAGGCGGTTCAGGCACAACAAATTCTGGTTTTGAAATGAGTGGTTTTTTTGGAGCTGAATTTTTTATTCCAGGCATTGATAGTTTGGGGATCAATTTTCAAGCTGGCATTGGGGTGACATCTCTTTCAACGGGAGTTCGTTTTCGAACAATCGGAGAACACCCTCTCAAAGCTGGGATGTACTTTTACTTCTAAAAACTACCGTCTAATTAAGCGACATCTGCCAAAGGGCTAGTCGTAGGTCGTGTCTTAAAGTGGTCTTTGGTCCTTTCCTCTTGGCTTTTGGTTTGCTTTATTAAAGGATTAATAAAGGGGGTTTAATCATTTGCGCGCTTTAGTTCATTCATTCATCATAGCCATTCTTCTGCAAGCCCCACAGGCTTTTGCTCAAGGAGATTTCGTTCAAGATCAACCCTCTTCACAGGGTGAAGGTGGTGATACAAATTTTGATCCTTTCAGTGACTATGCCGAATTTGAAGAAGGAAGCGAAGAAGAAGCCGATGTTAACTTTTTTCATAATGGCCGCTTTTTCACATTAGGAATTTTAGCAGGGCATCAATCATTCACAGATGTTTTAGGTGAACTTTATAAACCCACATTCACATACGGTGTTTTTGTCAGCTATTTCTTTGATCTGCGTTTTGCCCTTCAAGCAGGTTATATCACAGCGGATCACCCCTTAAGTATTCTCGATGGCCGTACTCAACGAGAATACAAAGGAAAAGTAGGGCTTTCTCGAATGCAATTTGATTTTAAGTATTATCTCAACACACAAAATGTGACTCGAGGCCTTGCGGCATTAAATCCGTATTTACTAGTGGGTGTTGCAAACTACTCACGCACTTACACGTTTGAAGGTGTGAGTGGCTACGTTCGTGATGCGTGTTGGGGTGTTCAAGGTGGTGCGGGTATTGAAATCCCCGTCTTACATAACAAGATGTTCTTTGGAGCTCAGTTCACTTATCACTATATAAGTTTTCCTGATAAAGGAGCGCCCATTGTCATCAATGGCAATCAATCAAATATTACACCCACAGGAGATGCTCTGAATATTTTAGGAATCATTGGGGCAAATTTTTAAACCAGGATTTTTTAAATCACGTTTTTCAATTACACTTTATAAAAATGCGATTATCACCTGCACCAAAAATAAAATTACAAGAAGTACAGGAACAAGATATTTCACAGCACTAAGCCAAGTTAGGTAGAGCCTTACAGTGACAAGACTTGTTTCATCTACAAATTCTTTTTTCTTCACATCTTCTGGAACTTTGGTGGCTACAAATAGAATTATTCCAAGTGTAACTACTGGGAGCATCCAATTAATGATTACTTGATCAATAATCTCGAGCAACCCTCTTTCGCCGATTCTAATATTCTTAAATGACGAACCTGAAAATGCAGAGATAAGCGCTAATATAAAAGATACTCCAGAAACAACTCCGGCTGCTTGGGGCCTCTTAAGATTTCTTTGATCCATAAGATACGCAACTAAACCTTCAAAGAGCGCAATACTAGAACTTAATGCCGCAAAATAAAGACATACAAAAAATGCAAGTCCCACCCAGTAACCTAAAGGAAGAGTACCAAAAATGACAGGCATGGTTTTAAATAAAAGTGCTGGCCCCGTACCTGAATCAACACCTGCAGTAAAAACAATAGGAAATATAATTACACCTGTACAAAGTGCTAAGACTGTATCGATACCTGCTACAAGAACAGCTTCACTGGGTAATTTCACTTCAGCTCGCAGATAACTTCCGTAGGCGATCATCGCGCCAAAACCTAAACTTAATGTGAAAAGCGCATGACCTAAGGCTTCAATAACTGCAGAGCCAGTGAGTTTTGCAAAATCAGGATAAAACAAAAATCTTAAAGCCTCAGGTGCGCCAGGCAAAAACAAAGAGTGTACGAGTAAAAAAATCATAATGACAAATAAGATGGGCATAAATATGCGTGATGTTTTTTCAATACCGTTTTGTACACCACGAGCTACAATGCTTGTTGTAATTATCAAATGAACACTTGCAAGTAATACTTGTAAATAACCACGCACCGTTAGTTGATCAATGATATTTCCGGGCTGAGAATTTGGCTCTGTAAAGCGCCCCATAATTCCTTGAATAACAAAATGTATCACCCAACCACTAACCACAGTGTAATAGCTCAACACCACAAAGCTGGCAATAATACCAAGAAGGCCAAACCAGGACCATTTTTTTTCTGTGCCCACCCAAGGTTTGTATTTAAAAGCACCGACAATATTAAATCGTGTGAGTTTTCCGAGCATGAGTTCGCATATCAGGGCGGGTAAACCAATGGCTGCTACAAAAAAAATGTATAAAAGTACAAAAGCGCCACCACCGTTAACACCGGTGACGTACGGAAATCGCCAAAGTGTACCCAAACCCACAGCTGAACCAATTGCAGCCATGTAAAAACCAAATCGGCTTTGAAATGCTGCGCGTTGTCTCACAAGTTTTTCTTATCTCCGTAATGAGTATTTTGAGACTTAGAAGTACCTGAGCGAGTTTTCTTTGGATAAATACGAATTGGAATTCCGACAAGATTATAATTTTTCTTAATCTGCCCAATAATAAATCTTTTATAAGAATTGGTGATTCCACGAGGTTCATTAACAAACGCCATAAAAGATGGAGGGCGTTGTTTTGTCTGTGTAATGTAATAAAACTTAATATCATTACCTCTCCAACTCGGAGAAGGTGCTTGACGAATGACCTGAAAAAAGAAATCATTAATATCTCGAGTAGATATCTTTTTATTGAGTTGTTGCCATACAGCTTCAATTTTTGTGAAAAGACCATCAACACCCCGTTTAGTTTTTGCACTAATGTATTCAACGGGAATGTCGCGATAAAAATGAAATGTGTCTTCAACGTGTTGACGAAGTTTTTCTCTAAATTTTGGAATTTGTCTCTCAGCCAAATCAATTTTATTAACGACTAAAATAACGGCTCGATGATGCTTAAAAGCCATCTCAACAATTCGAGCATCTTGAACCGACGGGCCAAGCAGACCATCAACAACGACTAATAAAATATCAGCTTCAATAACACTTTCTTCTGCCTTATAAGCTGAAACCATTTCTACATGATCAAGTCGTTTTGCATGACGTCTAAGCCCTGCTGTATCTACGAGAACAAATTCTTGATTATTACGAATAAAAGGAACCTCAATACTATCAATAGTGGTACCCGCCACAGGGCTCACGACAACACGCTCTTCGCCTAATATTGAATTTACCAATGTGCTCTTACCGGCATTGGGTTTACCAACGACTGCGAGCCTGATAGTTTTTGATTCTTCTTCTTCTTCTGGTTGTGGAGTTTGACCTTCGACAACCCAATCTAATAATTCATCAGTTCCAAATTTATGCTCAAAACTTGCAGCTATCATTGTCTCAAAACCAAGTTCAAAAAATTCACTTAGTGTCATATCGTTTTTAGTCGGATTATCAACCTTATTCACCACAGCGATAAATGGTTTATTAAGTCTCATAACAAATTGAGAAAGATCTTTATCTTCTGGGTTTAAACCATATTTTCCATCTAGCACCAAAATAATTTTATCTGCAGCTTGAGCAGCTTCTAATGCTTTTTTACGAATCTCACTGCTCCAAGCTTTATCCCCGCCCTGACTAACACCCGCTGTATCATAAATAAAAAATGAAACGCTACGCCATTCAGCAACACCACGATGTACGTCGCGAGTAACTCCTGGTTGATCTTTTACAACAGCTTTACGAGTACCCGTAAGTTGATTAAAAAGTGTGCTCTTACCGACATTTGGTCTTCCGATAACAGCCACCTTCAGCTTTGCAATAATGGGTGCATGCACAGCTGTAGGTAAAGGTGTCATTATAGGTTCATCATTTTGTTGCGACATAACCGAGTTCCTCAAGCCAATTTCTATCTTTGAGCCACTGTGGCTTAACAATGACATGGAGTTTTAAGAATATTTTATGGCCAAATATTTTTTCTAATTCATAGCGTGCACGGGTTCCGATTTGTTTTAGTGTTTGCCCACCCGCACCAATGACCATTCCTTTATGACTATCTTTTGAGAGCATAATATCGGCTTCAATTTTAAATAATTTCTTTTCTTCAAATGATCTTAAAACCACAGCTAGACCATAAGGGATTTCTTGATGAAGCTGTTCAAAACAGTGTTTACGAATAGTTTCTGCTGCTAATTCGCGCATGCTTTGAGGGGTGAAAATATCTGTGTCGTAGTACTGAGGGCCTTCAGGTAAGTGTGAATAAATAAGATCTTTTAATTCTTCTAAGCCCTGCTCACGAACTGAACTTATTAACTTAAGTGGAGCGCTTGGGATCCATTGAGGCCAGAGCGTATCTCGTTTATTAATCATATCGGCAGTGACGTACTTATCAGATTGAGTTGCAATGTAGATCACTGGTTTATTAATACCTTGAGCAATTTGCACAGCCCAAGGTTTTTCTTCTTTATTAAATTCCCAAGGTGCAATTGCCGCGATGACAACATCGACATGCCCCAAAGATGCTTGAAGCTCTTGCTTTAAAAATGGGTTTAAACCCGCATCTGAATCGATGATTCCTGGGGTATCAACAAATACCATTTGGAATTGATTGGGTTGAGTCAAAATTCCAAGTGTTCGTTTTCGCGTTGTTTGCGGTTTTGCGGTTACAATACTAACAGATTCTTTCACTAGTGCATTTACGAGTGAACTTTTACCAGCATTAGGAACTCCAATGATAGTGATGTAACCAGACCTAAAATTTCTCATATACTTTTATCCTCAAGAACAATGCGTGCGGCTTCTTGTTCAGCCTCTTTACGGCTTCGCCCAATGCCTTCACCTAATTTTTTCTCACCTAAATGTACAGCCACTTGAAATGTTTTTTGATGTTCAGGCCCAGAAGTTGTTACGATTTTGTAGTTGGGTACTACTTTATGCTTACTTTGAATTATCTCTTGAAGCCTGGTTTTATAATCTTTGAAAAACGGTTTACCCATTGAAAGTTCTTCGATACGTGTGGCAAACAATTTTGCTACAACGTGAGTTGAGGCTTTGAGATCCGAATCAAGATAAACAGCACCTAAAATCGCCTCTAATGCTGAAGCAAGAATTGAATTTTTCTCTCCACCTTTTGAGGCAATTTCTCCATGCCCCAAGACTATAAAATCACTGAGTTTCATTTCTCGCGCGACCTCGGCTAAGGTGGCTTCGTTAACTAGTGAGGCCCTTCTTTTAGAAAGCTCCCCTTCAGAGGCGTGAAAATCACGATCCATTAAGAGACTGCTGATAGCTAAATCCAAGACAGCATCACCCAAAAATTCAAGTCGCTCATTATGAGCGAACATCTCTTGAGATGATGTTTTTTCATGTGCAAATGACTTATGAGTCAGAGCTTCTTGAAGAAGACGTGGAGTCTTAAACGTGTAAACTAATTTTTCTTGTAAGGTAGTCAAGGGTTTCAAAATGAATTCCCTAATTTAAAGTTAATCAAAATTAAAATTGTTTTAGCACAGTTTTTAGGTATTTGCGACTATACCGGTGAGAATTTGCTCAGAATTTTTTAGTGGTGAAAGACCTGTAATTTCTACCTTGAGTTCACGATTTATGTACTGAGAATGATCAAATTCCGCTATTTGCACAGGCCAATAATCACGAGAAAGCCCTTGAGCCCCATGACTTGGATTTTCTAAGATCAATACATCTTTTATGAGCCCAACTTGTTTTTTTGCTGATTCTTTTTGACGCTGTAAACTTAATGCCCTTAAACGTTTTGCTCGCACATGAATTTCATTTGATTTCAAATGATCAACACGTTTTGAAGCCGTGGTTCCGGGTCTTATGCTGTAAGGAAAAACATGAATGCGTGTCCATGGTTGTTTTTCTAAAAAAGAATACGTGTCGTTAAAATCATCGTCTGTTTCACCAGGAAATCCAACAATGACATCCATGCCGATGAATCCATGGGGCATGACACTCTTAAACTCAGTAAAAAACTGTGCGATATCAGCTTGTGTGTATTTTCTTTTCATATTTGAAAGCACTGCTGAGTTTGCACTTTGAAGACTCACATGTATATGGGGGCAAAGCCTTGGATTACTCTTAAATAGGCTCCATAACTTTGGTGTGACTTCAATTGGTTCAAGACTTGAGAGTCGCAATCTGGGAATTTTAGTTTCGTTTAATACAGCCTCAACTAAATCTGAATAATTAAGCACACCATCTTCATAATCACCGCAATGCACACCTGTGAGTACAACCTCTTGGAATCCTCGCAAATGTAAATCACGTACGCGATGAATCAAGTGATCTTTAGTAAGACTACGTGATTTTCCACGTGCAAAAGGAATAATACAAAAGCTACAAAAACTATTACACCCATCTTGAATTTTTAAAAATGCCCGAGTGCGAGAACTTTCTATACCCCCACCCTCATCAAGCTCATCTTTTTTAAAAATATTGCTGTGAAATACACGCTCACTGCTTTTGCCACTGAGATGATCTTTTACGATTTGTTCAAATTCAGTTTTGTGCGAGTTTCCGATTATTAAATCAGCACCAGTCAAAGTCTTTAACCGATCAACATCCACTTGGGCAACACAACCAGTGATCACAACCGTTGTGCCAGGATGCAGCGCCTTTATTTTTTTTACGTAACGATGGGTTTCAAGACTACTTTTTTCTGTGACAGCACAGCTATTGATAATATGAACTTGGGGGTTCTCACCACTTGCTTTGAATCCAGATCTCTCTAATTTCTGCTCTAAAAGACTTGTGTCGTAGGTGTTAACCTTACAACCCATCGTGACAATATTAAAAGTTGTTTGAGTGTCAGTCATTTGAAGTTATGAAGCAATCCATCCGCCGCCTACAACGGTATCGTCTTTATAAAAGACAGCTGCTTGGCCAGGGGTTATGGCTCGTTGACCTTCGTGAAAATCAACCCATATTTCACCATCATCTGCTTTTCTTAAGCGAGCTTTTGCGCCTTCATGTCTGTGTCTGATTTTTACAACATACTCATTTTCAAAATGCGGCTCTTGCATCCAATTGAGCTTTCGAACTTTCATGCTCTTAGAAAATAAAAGATCTTCAGGCCCCACATATACAGTGCCCGACTTTGCATCTATTTTTACTACATACAAAGGTTTACTGTGATCAAAACCAAGACCACGCCTTTGCCCTACTGTAAAACCATGAATGCCAGTGTGAGTGCCGATTTTAACATTCTCTGGAAGCATCATGATATCACCTTGACTTAAAAGATCAGAACTCACTCGTGATTCAATGAATTTTGCGTAACCAAGTTTTGATACAAAACAAATCTCTTGGCTGTCTTTTTTCTTTGCATTTAATAAATCAAATCTCTGCGCATGCATTCGCACTTCATCTTTTGTCATATCACCAACGGGAAATAAAAGATGTTTAAGTAATTCTTTATTGAGCGTAAAAAGAAAATAACTTTGATCTTTTAACGGATCTCGTCCTTTAACCAAAACGTGTTGGGAATCACCTGTTTCTTGAACTTCTCCGAGTTGAACATAATGACCCGTCGCAAGATAATCACAGCCCAACTCTTTCATCTTCACAAAGAGATGATCAAACTTTAAAAACGTATTACAGTTTACACAGGGGTTGGGTGTACGACCTTCAAGATACTCATGAACAAAATTATCAATTACATAGGCTTGAAATTTACTTTCACAATTCATAACGTAAAAAGGAATATCTAATCGATCAGCAACACTTCTTGCATCTTGTACATCGATTGATGAGCAACAAGTACCATTTTTTGCAGGCTGAGTGATGTCACATTCATTCTCTGAATAATCCCAAACTTGCATCGTAATGCCTATGACGTCATAACCTTGTTCACGAAGAAGTGCTGCAACAACAGAGCTGTCAACACCACCACTCATGGCGACTAATACTTTTTTTCCATTTTTTTTAACATTATCAAGATTTACCACGCCATTTCCTTATCTTCTCTTTCAACTAATTGCAAATTTGCTTCGCGCATCTTTGTTATCGCTTTTATTAATGCTTCGTAAAAACTTGAAACTTCTTCTTGAGTTGTTAACCATCCAAGACTGATGCGTAAACTTTGTGATGCTTCTTCACTTGTCAAACCCATCGCCGTTAATACGGGGCTTGGTTCTTGGCTTCCCGAACTACATGCAGCACCACTACTTACTGCAAAACCTTGTGTGTCTAAGTTAATGAGTAAAGTCTCACCATCTGTGTTTGAAAAAGTAACATTGATGGTGTTGGCTACTCTTAATGACTTGTCACCTGTGATAAAACAATCAGAAATATTTGTTTTAATTTTTTCTTCTAACTGATCTCTGAATTGCTTAAGGCGCTCACTTGTTTCGTTAATACGCGGACCCAATATCTTCACAGCCTCACCTAGACTTGAAATAGCGAGCGTGTTCTCAGTACCCGCACGACGTGATCTCTCTTGCCCACCACCATGAATAAGTGATTCAAGGCGTTTTCCTGATTTTACATACAAAAAACCAGAACCTTTAAGTGAGTAAAACTTGTGTCCTGCAAAGCTTGCGAAATCAACTCCAAGATCTTTTAAATCAATTGGAATTTTACCTAGGGCCTGCACCATATCAGAATGAACCAGGGCACCCACACTATGGGCACGACTTGTAATTTCTTTAAGTGGAAAAATATTTCCTGTTTCGTTATTCACAAGCTGAATAGTTACAAGACCCGTCTGAGGAGTGAGCAAAGTATCAAGTTGAGTGAGATCAACAGAGCCGTCTTTTGAAACTTTGAGCCATTTAATTATAAAGCCCTTTTTTTTCAAATAATCCATCGTCTTAAGCACAGATGGATGCTCAACGGTTGAAGAAATTATTTCTCGACGCGTCTCAGCCAAAATTCCAATGGCTCCCTTAAGCACAAGGTTATTGGCTTCACTTCCGCCGGCTGTAAATACAATCTCTAGGGGATCAATGTTGAGAAATTTTGAGATATTTTCACGAGCCATTGAGATAGCTTTTTTTGATTCTCGACCTGCCCAATGCACACTGCTGGGATTTCCAAATTTTGCAATAGCTTGAGTCACCGCCAAAACAAGTTCGGGGTGTAGAGGTGTTGTTGCGTTGTAATCAAGATAAATACGGGAATTCATTGTCATCTCGCATGCTAAATAAAGAAACCTAGATACCACAAGACAAGCCTTTGTGTCGAGCTTGGACATTGATAACTCACTTTAAGAGAGATCCCTAAGTATTTGAATTTAAATGAATTACGCGGGCTTCTTAATAATTATAAGAGGTACAGGGCTTCGAACGAGCGGAGCATTTGGGTCACGGCGATTAAATCCAGGCACCTGATGTAAATAGCACCACCTTAACATGCCCGATTTCCAGCAATAAGTTGTACGAGTGATATTTCCAGAATCAACAGCATCGCGCAGCTGATCTACCCTGTAAGGACCATAGGTTTTTGTATCTGTTCCGTAGATATACCATTCATCTAATGTGGCAACGGCTTGTAAATCATCCGATGGCATTTCAGCGTTGATGGCTTTATCAGGATTATGCACGCGTCTTGTGAATAGAGGCATTTGCGCCAAGGGCGTCATTTGAGCATCGCCATGTTTGAAAACAAAAGCTTCGTTAAAAGGAAACCCAGGTTGAGCAACCAAAACTTTGATTTGCGCAACAGTAAATGGGCCATCTTGCTCTTTACTTAAAGGATCCTTTGCCACATACCATTTGTCATGGGTGTTTGACATAGTTGGAATAGGTGGCTGCTCTTTAGCCATGCGTAACGGCCCTTTGGGATCTAGTTTTGTTGGAAATTGTTCGGAGGGCAATTTCGCCTCAGGTACAAACAAATTTGAACCTTGAGTTTCAAATTCCTGAACTAGTGGCGAGGGTTGATGATTCACGTCTTGAGTAATTTCTGCGTATGAAACATCTAATACTACAGTTTTTAATTGTTCAGGCTGTTCTTGATTCGAGATGGGGGCAGATATTTGCGCTTCTTGAACTGGTGGTGAGATGATATCAAATTCAAGTTCAGGCAAAGGTTGTTTTGCTTGAGCAACGGCCGTTGGTGGTGGTTGACCTTGTGATGACATAGGAATGGGTGCTGCTAATGACGATGATGTCGATGCCGATCCCGCTGGCATACTGAGTCCCATGGATGCTGAGTTAAAAAATGGATCATCCGCAGCTGGAGGTTGAACCGCATAGCCTGGCTGTATTGATACTTGGGATTGTCCACGTGGAGGATCTTGCACAGGCGGTGCATATTGCACGGATGGTTCAGGTTGCACAGGTGGTGCGTGTTGCACTGGCGGTGCGTGTTGCACTTGATGTTGTGGTTGCGCAATATATGTCGGCGCTGCATGGGTGTTGTATTGTGCCGCTACATTTAACCTTGGCGATGATTCCTCTATTTCAATGTCATCGCTTTCATCTTCTTCATGACGAGATTTTAAATGTTTTTTACGATGACTTGCAACTTTGTGCTTTTTCTTTAATTTAGGTTTCGGCTTTGGTGTGGGCTCATCATATTCATCGTCAAAAACTTCACTTTGCACCCAGTCTTTGATAGTTGATTGTTGCTCAGCATTCAAAACAGTTTCAAGTACACCGTCTGCATTTTTAATTCCAATGACTTGATAAACGCTAAGATTATCAGCCTTACCTTTAACTTTGATAGACATTAATGGTCCAACTACCACGCCCTTACTCTTAACAAGTGCGTAAGTGGCATCGCTGATAAGAAGATCACTTGCGTGTTCTTTATTTGCTGACTCAATACGACTGGCTTGATTTATAGTATCGCCAATAACTGTGTATTCTAAGCGTTGATCAGAGCCGATATTCCCAGCTAAAACTTCTCCTGTGTGAATCCCCATTCCGATTTTAATTTCAGGTTGGCTACGGGACTTTCTTTTTTTGTTCAGAGCAATCATCGCTTTACGCATTTCAACAGCTGCCGCTACGGCATCAAAAGCATCTTGTGTACCAGAATTTGGAACACCCCAAAGAGCCATAATCGCATCGCCGACATATTTATCTACGACCCCGTGATGTTTATAGATAATGGTTACCATTTCAGTCATGTACTCATTAAGCATGCGAACAACTTCATCAGGCGTCATAGATTCGCTTAACGGTGTAAACCCTCTGATGTCGCTGAAAAATATCGTGGCGATTTTTCTCTCTCCGCCTAACTTAATTTCTCCTGATAATATTTTTTGGGCTATTTCTTTTGAATGAAATTTACTAAATGTGCTTTTTAATTTATCTCGCTCTTGCAAACCAACAGTCATTTTCTTAAAAGCTGTCGTAAGCGCGCCAATTTCGTCATTACTCTTTGGCTCAAGATTAACATTAAAATCTCCTTGAGCAATTTTTTCTGTAGCCCAATAAAGATAACTCAACGGACTTGTCATCGACTGTGAGAATACAAAATTAAAAATAAATGCCAGGCCCACAACAATGCACGTAACAAGTAATGCTCTGTACTGAACGCGCATTACTGCAGCAAGGGCTTGCTCTCTTTTTACTTGAGCGACAACACCTGCACCACCAATACCCAAAGTTTTGTAAGCACCGATATAGGCTTCGCCATGAGTGTCTTCAAATTCCATTTGGTGATTGTTTAATTTGCCTTCGCGCATTTTTTGTACAATCGGATAAGTAGAGACGTTGTAATTTTGAACAATCATCTTTGGGTCTGAATGCACAAGTAAATTACCGCCTGCATCGACGAGGTAAGCCGTTAAAAATGATTTCCCTGCAAATAGTTTAATAAGTGCTTCTTGACGAAGTTCGCAGCGCACAAGCAAGCGCTCTTTACTTTGTGCACTTTCTTTTGTCAAAAAGGCTATTGTCAAAATCGGTTTTTTAAGTAACGGAGAAGTATTTAAAAGCGAAATAGTATCGGGGCGCTTTGCAACTGCATTTGCAATCACCGAAACAGGGCGACTTTTAAGATCTTCAAGAGTAAGATCAAATTCTGCAAGTACTTCGTCTTTGGTTGCAAAATAAATTTCATGATACCCGCCTTGCGAAGCCGGTCGATAAACACCGAATGATAAAATTTCATCGTTTGATCGCAAAACATTTTGAATTAACTGCTGTGATTCTGGAGTAAGACTCTGACCTTTTGCTTGGGCCACTGTTTGAGTCATGAGGTTCATTTTGTCGGTTGAGTCTTTAAGAATAACAAAAGCTTGGTTTGCTAGTGATTCAGCTGTGTCTTTATTCATTTCTTGGACACGTGTGAGTGATTCTTCACGAAAAAGATCCGTTGCGATGTACACAACTACACCAATGGCGATAACAACAATGAGTGTTACCATAAAAATCAGTTTCGTAGATATTCCAAGACGTATCTTCACATCATGTAAATCGGATATATTTTAAAAAACCTTTAAGAATCTCGCACATTTTGTCGATCAGTGATCGCATCACTTTGTGGAGAAAACAACCTTGGATAGTTGGACTAAGAATATTACAGTGTTATTACCAGTGCTGATCGGCATTGGAATAGCTGGATATTATCTTTTTCAAGACTATCATCCAGCTAACGAAGAGGTTGAGGGTGAAATACAACGTGAAGTAGTCGGTGAAATTCTTTTCTCAGAGAATAATGTCAAACGTCAATTCGGAAACGACGTTATGTGGGACGCCATTGCTACAAAAACAAGTGTCTATAACAAAGACTCCATTCGAACAGGCAAAGATAGCACAACAGCGATTAAGCTCACCGACAACAGCGTTATTGAACTAGGTGAAAATAGTCTTATTGTTTTAGATAAATCTCAACAAAGTTTAGGAATTAATTTTAAAGCAGGAGATATTTTAGCAAAAAGCTCAAGCACTGGCCTTGATATCAAAATTAAAGATTCAGTTTTGAGAGGAGCAGGCTCAGAATTAAAAATTAAAGCAGGAGCAGATTCACAATCAAGTATTGAAGTAGCACGCGGTAGAGTAATTCTTACTGATAAAAATAAAAAGCAAACTGAACTTAATCAGACAGAACAAGCTGGGCTCAGCACAGATGGTCTTGGTGCGATTAGTAAAATCTCAGTGGTACTTAAAAACCCTGAACACAAAACGCAAGTACAATCAAATCGTGATGAATTAAGACACCCCTTTACGTGGGAAGTCTTAAGAGCAGAACTAAAAGAAGAACAATTTGAAATTTCAAAAACAAAATTATTTAAACCTGAATCTACAAAAATATTTAAAGCCCACCAAGCAATTAACGCCACACTTACACAAGGTGTGCAATTTTGGCGCGTTGGTTGGAAAGACAAGGGCCAAATGTATTTTACTGAAACAAGACAAATCACCGTCGGTCACGATAAGCGTTTAGAACTAACATACCCTGAAAATGAAACTCGATTTGATCTAGAGCCTGAAGAAAACCAATTAGAAATGCAGTGGCGAAGTCAGATTCCGGTTAAAATTTATGTACTAGAGATTGCAGCCTCTAGTGATTTTAAAAGCATCGCCCTCACACGCTCGCTTGCAGATACAAAAGCTTTTGTTAAAGATCTCCCCCCTCAAGTTTATTATTGGCGCGTTAGAGCATTTGGAGATAAAAACGCAGAGCTTGCCGTTTCGCCAGTATCAAGCTTTACTTTAAAGGTACGACTCCCAAAGCTTCCTGAGCTGATTAAACCTGTTCATGAACAAGATTGGGAAACTTCAGAGCCCATAGAGTTTAACTGGAAGAAAATGGAGAATGCTTCTGAATATCGAATATCAATTACCAGAGATTTCGAACAACGAGAAATAGTAAAAACAAAAGTGGTTTCTGCTAACAGCTTTTCTTGGTCCTGGACAACTCCAAGTCATTACTATTGGAGCGTTAAAGCCATAGGTACAAAACAATCAACAATTGCAGCTAGTGAAATTAGACGCGTCAATATTAAACCAAAAGCGCGTGCCTCTGCATTTATGTTGATATATCCAAAACTAAAAGGTGAAGTAATTCGAGATCAGTCAGAAAACCCTGAACCGATTTTATTTCAATGGCAAATCACTCGACCACTGCCAGGCCCAACTACAATCATACTTTCAAAAAATATAGAATTTAAAGATGCTGTTAAACAAGATAATCTCACCAAACTTTCTGTTCCGATCAGATTAAAATCATTAGGTATATATTACTGGAAACTCACAAGCTCCCAGGCAAAAGATGCAGGTAAAACCGCAGAGCAATCAAAAGATTTAAAAGAAGAATCAAGTGAAGTTGGAACATTTACCCTTAAATTATCGAGTAACTCACTTGCACCAGTTTTAATTGAGCCTGTTAATAAAGCAAATGTTGAGTATGAAGAAAAAGATGTAGCAGTAAAGTTTGTGTGGAAACCTTTAGTACCTTCATCGCAATACCACATTGTAGTTGAGCGCGTGGATATAAAATCTGGTCAGCGTGTAACTGTAGTTGATCGTGTAGTTAAAGAGCTTACTTTTTTATCACCACCGCTAGCTGAAGGCACTTACGTATGGTCAGTATCTGGAATGGATGAGCAAGGGCTTGAAACATCAACAAGTAGAGCAAGTGAATTTAATATTATTCCTCAAGTACTCATGGAACCCCCAAAGCTTAATGCTCCGGTGATCAAATGAAGATCATATATTTCTTAAGCATTTTGGCATTACAGCTCACACTTTTGTTAGGCATTTCAGCCCATGCACGTGATGTGGAATTAAGCTGGGATCCAATGACGGGTGCCGCTAAATATGAAATACAAATTTCTGATACCACGATATTTGAAAAACCATTAAGCACCACTCAATTAGATAAACCATCTTATCAAACACAATTAAATATTGGTCAATATTACTACCGTGTACGCGTGATTGACATCAAAGGCAAAGGTGGAAAATGGTCACCACCTACCCCATTAAATGTAACACCCTACGCACCAGAGCTCATTGAACTGCCAAACGGTTTTGAAACTGCATTTTATGAAGTGCCTCCTGAGCTTTCATTTAGTTGGAAAAAAGTTGAAGGAGACCCTGAATATGAAATTCTTATTTATAAATCAACCGGCCAAAAAGTTTTAGAAGAACCCGTAAAAGGTGAAAATTTTAAAACAAGTAAAGTGACTGAAGGTGAATACTTATGGAAGGTGCGAAGTATTGTTAACAAAACACTTGTTTCACCTTACTGTGAACCTAGGCACTTCACAATTTCACGTAAAACGCTTACACCTCCTGAACTAATTACTCCCGTAAAAGATGGAACGTCTCCAGCATATAGAGAAGTAAAATTCACTTGGAAGCAAGATCCTGCTGCTAAATATTCTGATCTCTATTTTGAAAAGATTTCTGGAAAAGATGGAGCCAAACCTTTTAAGCGAAAAATCTCTAATCTCACAGAATCAGCTTACACTGCCGATTATGAAGAACCCGGAAAATACAAATGGACTGTTACAACAAAGCAAGACAAAGAAACTCCTGGTGTCTCAGCACCCTTTCAAGATTTTGAAGTACGCAATGATGTTATGAGTAAAGGTAACTATGAGTTTGAATTTAGCTTAAGCCCGGTGAGTGATCTCTATGCCATAACTTCTGCGCGTCAAACCAGGGGTGTTACTGGAATCGCACAAGAGTCAAAAAGTAATGGTCTATTTTATGGTTTCTTAGGTGGTTACTATTTCACTGAAGTAGCTGGACTCTTTTTTAGTACACGCACTGGAAGTCAGACCGTAGAAAACATAACAGCCTATGCACAAGAATCAGATTTAAGTTTTAGAGCAAGATTTGGAAGCAAAGGTTTTAATCAAGAATTTTGGTTTGGGTATCGCATGATGGATATCATTTCAGCAGAAAATACACCCACTACACTACTCACAAATTTTACGACATTTGGCGGCCTTGTAGGCACACGCATCAATGCAACTGTCTATGATGGCTGGCGCGCTTCACTCTCAGGATTTTATTATAAGCCCACAGGTAACATTGAAGGCTTTGATGGTTTAGTGGCTGACGTATATGGCGCTTCACTGGGAGTAAAGTGGAACTTCATGTATCAATTTTGGCTTGGCTATAAATATTCATTTGAACGAGTTGCAGCAACATTCACAAGTGTGAATCAAGCATCATCTGTGAACTCAACTTGGACAATGTATAGAAGTGAGCCTTTTTTCTTATCGATTAGTTTTGAACATTGATTTAGTGAATCCTTTAAACTCACCTTCGTTAACCACTTAATTTTATTAAAATTTATCAGATTCTTTAGTTTTTATGCAATTAAGCCGTTAGTCTAGGTAGCGGCATTACATGCTAAATAATGCGAAACGTTTGTAGAAAAAGGAGACTCACATGTCTGCAAAAATGCTTAGTCCCGAAGAGGCAATGGTACTTTACAAAAATGTACGTCGTGCACCAAAAGTAGAAATCAATAAATTCTACGCTGGAATCAAAAATATAAATGAAAGAGAACTTACTAAAGCTGTTTTTCAAATTGCTCGAAGTGCATCACAACTTGAATTTATAGCACTCGTGACAGAAGGAAAACTTCCACAACTCAGAATGCCTACAGACCAAGCAAAACTCTTGACCAATAATACTGATTATTCTTATCAAGGCCCTTTAAGCCACGCTTATAAATGGGTTGATAATAATATTGGTGAGTGGCTCAAAGAATCGCTTGCTGCTTAAATAAAAATTATCTCTTAGAAAAGATCAAATGGCATTTCAGCACCCACGCTGAAAAAAAATGGCAATGGGATAAATGATTTATTGGCTAGCCCATTAGATGAATAGGGTGCTGCCATAAAAAGCATACTTCTGAGACTCATAAGCCCTGTGATCTTTGGTGTAAACGTGCGTTTAATACCCACACCACCTGATAATGCGAACCCTGAATTAGTGGTTTGAGATGTATCTGTAATTCCTTGATCAACACTACGTGATACGGTGACATTAGCGCCGCCGCCAAAAGCATAACCTAAGAGTGCTTCCCAAAATAATATTTGCCCGTGCCCTTGAAATCTGCCTTCTGCACCAAAACTAAGGAGTGTCCAATTTTGGACCATAGATTTCAAATGAGAATCTGGATATGCGTAATTCGTTCTGATTTTTTGTACCGCCTCTTCGCGTAAAGACACAGTCTCTAAACGCATTTTTCCACCAATGGGTCGTTCATTCCACATGGTCAAAAATAACGAACCTTGATAGCCCGCACCTACACCAAAGGCCTGAAGACTAGGATCTGAAAACATGAACGTAGCATTTCCACCTAAATCTAAACCAGCTGCAGATTTTATAGGGCTAGCAGAGGCAAATACACCGTTTATGCAAATAGCCGCCACAGTTGAAATGAAAATTTGAAATCGCATAATTTACGCTAGCAGACCCACGACTGACGGTTCAAGGTAAAAACAGAATTTTAAGTCATTGGTCGAGTCACAGAGTATTAAATCTTACGACACTGAATGCCGATAGTTCAAATACAGGGAGAGTATTGTTTGTCACAAACACAATCGCAAAAGCCTGAGTGGGCTCAACAATTTAAGATTGACGATGATACTTGGACGACCTTGTGTTCCCAAGCTGCACGCCAAAAAAACACTCCCCTTGATGTTGCCTTAGATTCAGGTTTACTTAATGAGAATAAACTCATTGCATGGGATCGCAACCTCTCGGGTTTAGCATCTTTAAATACTTTATTTTTTAACGGTGAGCCACCCATTCATCTCTGGGAAAAACTAGATTACCACTGGTGCCGCGCACAAGCATGTTTACCTATTGGCGAATGGGACGGACATGTGTACTGGGCAAAATTATCAAGTGAGCATATAGAATTCCCAGTTCCAACCCCAAACGTTATTTGGGTTATTGCTCCTTGGACTGGTGTTAAGAAATGGTTTTCGCAGTGGGAAACAAATCAACTTGAAGCACCTCAGGCCTTAAAGATCGACACTGGTGCAATTCTACCAGCGGGCCTTGCTGAATTTAAAATGCCCGATGCAAATGCAGTTGATGCACCCGTTGGTTTATCAATGTCGACACCCCAAATCGTTTCGCTAACATTAGCGCCTACTCCACCTCCAGCACCAGCAGTTGCACAGGCAGCACCAATTCATATTCCGCCAACACCGCAACCAGTAATGCCACCCGCAACACCAATAGCACCTGTGGCGATTTCTGTTTCTACAAATATCGCAAATCTTCCCATTGAACAATTAGCAGGGCGACTCAAGATTACATCTAACCAAGAAGAACTTGCCGCAACACTTATGGGTTCTTGGCAAAATTATTTTACAAAAGTCATGATCTTATTATACCAAGGCAATAAACTAATAATTTGGCGTTGGAATGCTGGCTGGAAAGGCCAAATCAAAGTTGGTGATACAATTACCCTAGATACACCCTCTATATTTAAAATAGTAGCTGATACTGGAACACTTTATCATGGCTACGTAGTAGCAGGCCCTGTCAACGATCGGTTTTTTCATCAAACAGATGGTGGGCAATACCCAGATCATGTAACGGTTGCTCCAGTGATTGCACAAGGCAAAGTTGTTGCTATGCTTGTTGGAACTTGCACAAAAGATGTGGGTCGCAGTTTGATTTTAGGTAGACTTGAAGAACATGCCGGACTCTTTTCAACAGCATTGATGCGACTACTTAATCCTGTTCAAAAAGTAAGCTAATTCTACGCTCTGGCTCTGAGAGCAGATCGATTTTAATACTCAATACAGCTATTTCTTTTGGCCAACGAGGGGGCAGCATGTCTCCCCATTCTACGAGAATTATGTTTTTGCCCTGAAGTAAATCCCAAAAACCCACACTTTCTAAATCATCCTCACTCTTTAAGCGGTACAAATCGACATGATAGACAGGCTTTGATTTAGTTCCATAGAGATTTACAATTGAATATGTGGGTGAGGTTACAATAATTTTTGATTTCAAATAGGCCTTAACAAATCCCCTCACCCACTCTGATTTTCCAACACCCAATGCCCCGCTGAGTAAAATTAGGCATGGTCGTTTTTTTATTTTTTTTGCAATGGATGCAGCATGGGTATGTGTAGCCTTCACTGAATTTACAACCAGGTAATTTCTGGGTTTTACAATTACATTATTTTTCAGAGACGATCGTTTTTTCTTTGGCTTTGGCTTTTGTTTTTTCTTACTCACGACTTAGTTGACCTAATAATTCTGGGGTGTTCGTTAAAAGATCTCGAGGCATGAGACTTTTTATATCTTTGCCATATCTGAGCCATTCATCTGATAGACGCCCATGAAAATAAGCAGCCGTACCCGCTGCTTGAAGTGGCTGTACATCTTGAGCAAGCAGAGCCCCAATAAAACCACTTAAGACATCTCCCGTACCTGCTTTTGCTAGTGATGCGTTGCCTGACGTGATCACTGCTACGCGACCCTGATGATCAGCTAATACTGTTCGATATCCTTTAAATAAAACTAAGCATCCAAATTTTTGTGCAGCTAAACCCGCATGGTAAAAACGATCTTGCTCAATTTCTTCAACTGGTATTTTTAAAAGTTTAGATAATTCACCAGCATGAGGAGTCAATATCCATTGAGCTGGAAGTTTTACTGTACCCATTTCAGACAAAACAGTTAATCCATCAGCGTCAATTACGACTCTTTTAAAATTCTCAGCAATAAGTCGCTCTAATATTGAATTTAAGTTTTGATCAACTCCTGCACCAGGCCCAAGGACCACTGCATTTTTTTTCTCTAAGAGATCAGCCTCATCTCGCGTTTTGATTAAAACTTCGCTGCCGATATCTTTAATAAAAGATTTAAGTGCATCATCTCTATTTTCAACAGCCACAGTCACATATCCAACACCCATTCTATATGCTGCCTCACTGCAAAGTTGAGCTGCACCCCACATACCTGGTCTACCAGCAATTACCAAAAGATGACCGTTTTGCGCTTTATGTGAACGTGCTTTTCTAATGGGTAGCCAACGCCTTGCTAAATGTTCGTTAAATGCAAAATGCGTCGTGGCTTTTTCACGAAATAACCTTCGAGGAAACCCAATTTGTAAAATTCTAATTTTTCCACAGACTACAGTTCCTTCACCTGCAAGCATCCCAGGCTTAGCGAGTCCAAAACTGATGGTCATGGTTGCACGAACACAAGTCCCTAATATTTTTCCAGTTGTGGCACAAAGGCCTGAAGGAACATCAATACTTATCACCGAACTATTTGTAGCATTTAGGGTGTGAATAATCTGAGCGACACCGGCTTCAATTGGCCTGGAAAGCCCTATTCCATAAAGTGCATCGACAACAACATTATATTCTGAAAGTTCAATGACACGTGTGGGTTCATTTACAAGATCAACAATTGAGATGCCGTGTTTTTTTAAGCGATCAACTTGAGTTTTATAAAGTTTAGATTGAAGTTCTTTTGGGGCATGTGTGAAAACTTGCAGAGATAAAAATCCAATATTATACAGATGTCTTGCAACCACAAGACCATCGCCACCATTGTTACCAGGGCCACATATGATGGCAAGTTTTCCTCTACTCAACTCAGGTAAAAACGAAAGTTGTATCTCGCGAGCAGCAAGTGCACCTGCTGTCTCCATTAAAATTTCATCAGAAAGATCAAACTCAACTTGTGTAAGGCGTTCGATCTCACGCATTTGTTCTGGAGTACAAAGTCTCATTTGATCTCACCCATAATAATCACGATTGCCACAAGCCATTGGTCTTGATGACTCACAGAACATGAATAATTCCATTTTTTTGAATTTTTATTAAAACGCTGGCCGACATATTTAATTTTGGGTTGACCAAGTTTTGTATAAGTAATCTGAATATCTTGAAAGCTTAAATCCTGGCCTATTCCAGTACCCAATGCTTTTGAAAATGCCTCTTTTAAACCCCAATAAGCTGCGAATTTTTCAGCCTCGCGCTTTTGAAGTTTAAGAAATTTAATTTCATCAGTGGTACATACGCGTTTTAAAATAGTTGTTTTTTGCCGCGCTAAAACTTTTTTTATTTTATCAATGTTAACAAGATCAATGCCCGCATGAATCATCGACTTTTCTCAACAATATTTTTCATTTCACGAACGGCCTGAGCTAACCCCACCATTACGGCTCTACAGACGATGGAATGCCCGATATTCACTTCTTCAAGATAAGGTAGTGCCGCCACATTTTGCGTATTACGGTAATCAAGACCATGCCCAGCATGAACAGCTAATTTAAAACCGTGTGCGGCTTCAAAAGCTATTGATAAGCGCTTAAGCTGTTTTTCTTGCGTGAGACTTTTTGCCAATGCATATTTGCCTGTGTGAAATTCGACAGCATCTGCTCCTAATTCATGACTAGCTTTTATTTGATTCAGTGATGGCTCAATAAAGAGTGAGGTTTTGATTCCATTTTTTTTAAATTCTTTAATGCATGTTTGAATTTTTTTATAGTGCTTCACAACATCTAAGCCACCTTCAGTTGTTACTTCTTGACGTTTTTCTGGCACAAGACAAACAATATCTGGGCGCGCTTTAAGTGCAAATTTGAGCATTTCTTTGGTTGCAGCGAGCTCAAGATTAAGTGGGGCTAAACGCGCACGTGCAATTTCAAAAAGATCTTTTTCTTGTATGTGACGGCGATCACCTCTTAGATGTATTGTAATTTGATCAGCACCATTTTCGACAGCTACACGTGCTGCTTCAAGAATATTTGGATAGTCTACAAGCCCCGCACGCAATTGGCGTAACGTCGCCACATGATCAATATTAACACCTAGTCGTATCACGCCAACTCTCGGTGAATGATATGGGCTAACTCTTCTGCTGCGGTATTGATTTCTTCACGACTCGGCCCTTCTACCAAAATACGAACAACGGGCTCAGTACCTGAAAATCGCAAGAAAACGCGTCCCTTATCAGAAAGTTTTTCTTCAATTTTTTTAACCAAATCATCAAGACCCTTGATGTCATGCAAATCTTTGCGTTTAGAAACGCGAATATTACGTAACACTTGAGGAACATCTGTCATCAGTGAACGCAGTTCTGAAAGTTTTTTATTATTCTGAGCCATTACAGCTAACACACGAAGTGCAGCAACGAGACCGTCACCTGTTGTGCTGTTTTCTAAGAAGATAATATGTCCTGATTGTTCACCACCCAAGACATAACCACCTTGTCTCATTGCATCGACAACGTATTTATCTCCTACTTCTGTATGCAAAAGTTTTATCCCACGTTTTTTAAGGCATTGCTCTAAACCCACATTACTCATCTGAGTTGCAACTACAGTATTTTTTAGTAATTGTTTTTTATCAGCCATGTCGATTGCGCAAATTGCAAGCACATGATCACCATTTACAATTTGCCCACGTTCATCACTTAAAATCACTCGATCAGCGTCACCGTCAAGGCTAATACCAATGTCAGCCCGATACTCAACCACAGCACGTGAAACACTCTCAGGGTAAAGGGCACCACATTTATCATTGATATTCATACCATCAGGTGAAACGCCAAGCTTTATAACTTCAGCGCCTAGTTCTTCAAAAACCCACGGTGCAACTTTGTAAGCAGCACCATTTGCACAATCAAGAACAATACGTAACCCTTGTAGTGTTAGAGCTTGGGGAAAAGTATTTTTAACGTAAACCACATAGCGACCAATAGCATCGTCGATACGCACGGTTTTACCAACACCTTCGGCCGTAGGCATGTGATCACTCAGGTCTTGATTTAAAACCATATCTTCAATTTTATCTTCGTCACTGATTGGAAGTTTAAAACCATCTCGACCAAAAATTTTGATTCCGTTATCTTGAAAAAGATTATGACTTGCCGAAATTACAATACCCGCATCGGCTCTCATATTTTGCGTCAAAAATGCGATTCCAGGTGTGGGCAGTGGGCCAACAAGTAAAACGTTTACACCCATTGAACAAATTCCGCTGCTCAATGCTTGTTCAATCATGTACCCGCTGATGCGTGTATCTTTACCAATAAGAATTTTTGGCTTCTTATCCCGCGCACCTGTTTGTTCTGATTTTACTTTGTAGGCAATTGCTCTGCCCACCTGCATGGCAATTTCTGTAGTCATTGGAAATTGATTTGCAGTGCCGCGAATGCCATCAGTGCCAAATAATTTTTTACGTGTGCTCATTTATTTCACCACCAAGTCGATTTTCACTTTTGCTTCTTTTTTTTGCACAATATTTTGTTCATCAATAGCTAATGTTAATTCTTTAGTTGTAGATTCTTTAATTTCACTTAAATCTAAGGGTGTTGTCTTTAAAAATTTAATACCATCAATCACACTTCTAGCACCCCAGACCTCCCAGGCAGCCGGAGTTATGACTGTTGAAACAAGTTTTTTACCTTCGGGCAAGGTTCCTTTTGTCTGCAATTGCACGGGCACATCACGATGCACCACACGCTCAAGCTTAGGAGTTAAAGACGCAGGAGAAACACTAGTAATTCTTAAACCCGCTGGAACATTTATACTATCAGGATGAATACGAACAGTACTCACCCCTTCAACAGCAGAACTAAGATCTATACTCAGTGGTTCTGCAACTTCGGTGAAGCGCTTCAAAGCTAGCCTTGGGCCCGTCACACGAAATGCAACTTGATGTGGGACATTGTTAACAATCATCATGTCGCGAGGAAGTAGGTAATCAGCAGCAATCATTTTTACAATTGTAGCTTCTTTACTGCCAAGAATGATAACCCATAAAATGAGTGTGATAAGCAGTGCCACAATTTTATAACTAGTGTTTTCAGAAAGACTAAAACCCTGAGATTGTTTCATGCCTGATTTCGATCCTCTCTGTACTCACTTGAGAGACTAAAGAGATTATAAAGCGCTTTTCTCAAAGTCGGCATATCAAGATCAGCAGTAATCTGCCCACCCATAACTAAACTCATATTCATATTTTCTTCACTGACCACAACAACTACGGCATCAGTTTCTTCTGTGAGTCCGATGGCAGCTCTATGGCGCGTGCCAAGATTTCTATCTACATTTGGATTACGCGTTAGTGGCAAAAAACACCCTGCAGCTGAAATGCGGCCACCTCGAATAATTAAAGCACCATCATGAATTGGTGAGCTATTTACAAATATTGAATTAATCAACTCAGCATTTACCGTGCTGTCGATTCGGGTTCCGACTTCAATGTAGTCTTCAAGCCCAATTTCTCTTTCAATAACTATAAGTGCACCAATTTTTTTCTGCGCAAGTAAAACAGAAGCCTTTACCAATTCTTCAATGACAAGTGTTTCTTCATCAGCAGAGATGCTGGTGAAAAAAGGATTTCTTCCGATGTGAGCCAAACCTCTGCGAATTTCATGCTGAAATAAAACAACAATGATAATGAAAAGATTTGCGAAGAATTTCTCTAACAACCAATTAAGAGTGAAAAGCTCAAGCCAGATACTACTGATATAAGCGATGGCTAAAATGCCAAGACCAGAGAGCATCTGTACGGCACGTGTTCGCTTAATAAGTAATAACACGCGATAGATGACAAACCAGACTACCAGCATGTCGACAAAATCGAAAAGTCTGAAGCTAGAAAACAACAGACTTAAATTATTTACAAGGGTGCTCATCGTTTAAGCTTATGCCCTTACCGGCTTTGTTGCTACTTCTGCATTACTGGCAGTTTTTGCGTCTTCAATAGTGGCGTTTAAAGCAGCATCATTTTGCGCTTTAAGAATCTCATGTCGTTTTTTACGTTCTTCATCGATATCGGCTAAAGTCTTGCCCTCAACAATCATATCAACTTCATGACCATCTAAAACTTCTCTCTGCACTAATGCCTCTGCAAGTGCATGAAGGGTTTCTACTTTGTTTTTTAACAGCTCTTTAGCTTTTCCGTAATTGCGAGAAATAATGTCGCGAATCTCTTTATCAATAGCCTGAGCCGTTGATTCTGAATAATCTTGCGACTTAGAAATTTCTTTTCCTAAAAACACTTGCTCTTCGCGTTTGCCAAAAGTCATGGGCCCTAAGGTCGACATACCCCATTCGCAAACCATACGCCTTGCAATCTCAGTGGCGCGTTCAATATCATTACCGGCACCAGTAGTTGTGTTATTAAAAATTAACTCTTCGGCCACACGACCACCCATTAAAAATGCAATGTTGTTTTCAGCAGCATGATTAGTGAGATTTAATCGTTCTTTTTCAGGAAGAGTTTGAGTAAGACCCAGAGCCATACCGCGAGGAATAATTGTAACCTTATGAATGGGGTCTGTTCCAGGTGTGAATTTACCAACTAACGCATGCCCTGCTTCGTGGTAGGCAGTGATTCTTTTTTCTTCATCACTGATGACCATACTTTTTCTTTCAGCTCCCATGATTACTTTGTCTTTTGCTAATTCAAAATCATCTGTGTCTAATTTTTGCTTGTTTTTTCGCGCTGCTAATAAGGCTGCTTCATTTACTAAGCTCTCAAGATCTGCACCTGAAAAGCCAGGTGTGCCGCGAGCGATTTTGATAAGATCTACTTCTGTTGCCATGGGAGTTTTGCGTGTATGAACTCTTAAAATCATTTCACGGCCCTTAACATCAGGCTTACTCACAACAACACGACGATCAAAGCGACCTGGTCTTAAGAGTGCCGGATCAAGAACATCAGGCCTGTTAGTCGCTGCTATGAGAATAACTCCGACGTTGCCTTCAAAGCCGTCCATCTCAACAAGAAGTTGGTTAAGTGTTTGTTCACGCTCATCGTGACCTCCACCCAAACCTGCACCACGATGACGTCCTACTGCATCGATCTCGTCGATAAAGATGATACAAGGAGCATTTTTCTTACCTTGTTCAAAAAGATCACGCACACGACTTGCACCAACGCCTACGAACATTTCGACAAAGTCTGAACCGGAGATACTAAAAAATGGAACACCGGCTTCACCTGCAATGGCTCGAGCAAGTAATGTTTTACCAGTACCAGGAGGGCCCATGAGTAAAACACCCTTAGGGATACGGCCACCAAGGCGAGTGAACTTTTTTGGATCTTTTAAAAACTGAATAATCTCTTCGAGTTCTTCTTTTGCCTCGTTAATTCCAGCTACATCTTTGAATGTGACTTTATTTTTATTCTCAGTCAAAAGCCTTGCTTTAGATTTTCCAAAGCTCATGGCTTTCCCACCACCCGCTTGGATCTGGCGCATGAAAAGTAAAAACATTACAAAAATAAATACTAAGGGGAGCCAATTTACGAAAAGGGCATGCATAAAACTTGTGCGCTCAGTATTTTCGTAATTAGGAATCAAGCCTGCAGCCATGACGATTTTTAAAACCTCGTCACCCGTATTACCAACGATGTGAAATTGTTTGCCCTTATATTTTGTTTCAAAGGCAGGTTTAAGCTCACCAATGATTTCGCCATTATCGCGGAATGTTATGTTTTCGATTTCGCCTGATTGAACTGCTTTAATAAATTTTGAAAAATTGAATTCAGTAATCATGGTCGAAGCGCGGTTATCATAAAAATGATAAAGCATGACACCCAGTAGAACAAGTGTTGCCCAGAGTGCCAAAGTTTTTTGGGATTGGCGCATGAGAAAAATCCTTTCGGTATAAGAGGTTAACTACTTTTAAAGTTTACCATAGTAACCGTGTTTTTCAGGCCGAAAAATCTAGCCTTCCAACGGGTAGAGTCTCGACTTTCAAGTCTTATGTCAAGGGAAGGGAAAGATTAAATTTCAGTTTTTCAACACGAACTTAACGTGGCGCGACGGAGTCTAGGGATACCATCCAATTTACTCCAGCAAGTCGAAATACAAAGTGACGCTGTGGAGATCTTAATCGTTTCTTAAACTCGTTCACATGCCTGCTTGTTATTCGAGTTTGAGCATGATGACGCAAAAAGTTATAAAGCTTTTCATCAATTTTGGGCTCATCAAAAGTAAGTGCTATTTTTCGATCAAAAACTGAATCAAGAGTTACTGGGTTATTATTTTGAACAATGCGCTGAAGACTTTCAAAAAGATTATCGATGTACCCCGGATGTTCATTACGTAGGGGACGTAGCCATTTACGCCTGACCCAATTACGAAGTTTTGCCGTGTCTTCGTTGGTGGCGTCGTTTCGCCAACTTAAATCTTTTTTACGAGCATATTGTTCAATTTCAGATCTATTAATATCTAAAAATGGGCGCAGTAACCCTTCTTTACTTTGAATAACCATGGCTTTAAGACCATGAATGCCCGTACCTTGTAAGAGCCTTATTAGGCGCGTTTCTAATAGATCATCACGATGATGTGCAATAACAATAAACGAAGCTTTTAATTTTTTCTGAGCAGCAAAAAGAACTTCATAGCGCTTATCGCGAAGAAGCCCTTCTCCTGCATCAGATTTTATATTAGCGAGTTTTTTAATAGAGTTAAGTATTTTTAATTTTTTACACTGAGCTTTAACGAATGCCGCATCAGCATCAGAGTCAAAGCCTCGGACTCCATGATTCACATGAATGACATGTAGTGAATAACCAAGCCTTGTTGAAAGTGAACAAAAGACATTAAGAAGAACTATAGAATCAATACCCCCGCTGACTGCCACAATGAGTTTTTCACCTTCTAATTTTGGGCGTAGGGACTTAAGCTTTTGATAGATTTTTTTCTCTAACGGTTCAAGCGAAGTGCCTGTAGGACTAAGCTTACGATCGCGGTATTTATTCATAAGCGGTCTTATACCAGGGCAATAGGTGAATAGGCAAATCGAATTACCCCATCAAAAATGTGTGCGCGCTAGCATGCACGCACACACCACACATCAACATATTTAACTCACAGACTACAACTCTGAGCTCGAGATCCCCAAACATCAGTGACCCAGCCAAATCGAAAACAATCACCATTTTTGCAATAAGTTCGCGAGACACCATTTACTCTGCGGCTTTCCCAACCGAATCGGGCACAATCACCGTTGAGACATACTACATCTTGAATGCCCCAATTGGTTTGTATGCGCCAACCATTACGCAAACAATTTCCACCCCAGCAAAGACCTTGCTCATAATACGTCATACCATTTGTGAAAACTTGTCCGCTCCAACCTGCACGAAAACAACCACCCTGATAACAATGAACGCTGACTTGGTATCCAGCATTGTCATATGTCTGCCAACCACCTTGAGAACAACCGCCATTCACGCATTGAGTGTTACTTTGGTAATGACCACCCATTTGTTGAACGTTCCAGCCATACTGCATACAGCTATTTCCGTGACAATCAGAATTATAACGAGCTGCTTGTGAGCTCTGAGTAAAAAATATTCCAATAAATAAAAGACATAAGGTTAAGAGTTTCATTTCTGGTTCCTCCTTAAATGAAAACCATTGAATCAAAATTTATCCATAAACTACTTACGACTTAAGTGCAGCATACAGATCTACGGCTTACAAGCTTGATGTTGAATTTAAATGACAAACTTTTAAGCAATTTAAGAAACATTAACTAGCAGAAAGTCCTTAAGATTTTAGTCTAGCTACCGATTAATCTTATGTACGAGCTAATTGGAAATACTGTTCTTAACACAGTAACAAAAAGCTCACTTAAGCGGAGGTTGGTTATGAAAAAAATGAGTTTGGTTGTAGCAATTCTAGTTTTGATGACGACATCAAAGGCTCTTGCGACTAATAGCAAAATCGCTGAACTTGGTGAAAAATCATTTGAAGCTGAAATTGAGAACCTTGATATTCATGATCTTGAAGGCCAACGCGAACAGTCACTCAACGAAGCTCGTCATCAAACAATTCGAGCTAAAGAATTAGCAAAAGAACTATCAAATACTCGCAATCGAAAAAAAGTTGTAGAAAAACGTACAAGAATTTCAATGAACGATTCTGAATTTCGCCGCTCAAAAGCCGAAAAAGAACAACGTCGCGATAAAAAAGAAACAGCTTTCTTAGAAAGACAAATTCAAAAACTCGAAAAAGATTCAGAAAAAGCAGAAATTCAAGCACGCAAAGCTCAAGAACGCGCTGAAAAAGCAAAAATCGCTCACGAACAATCAAAGGTGAAAAAGACTCAAACAGCATTAAGAAAACAAACTGCAATTGACCAACGTGTTCAAAAAGAAAATGAAACCAAGCTCATTTTAGCTGAACGCAAGAAAACTTTAATTGAAGCAGCTCAACTTGAAAGAGAATCACTCACTTTAGAGAAAAAACTAGCAGTGGCAACACACATTGCTGAACGCGGAGTAAACGCTTTAGACATCGCTAAAGAAAAACGCGCACAAACTTTAGCAAAGCGAGATCAAGGCCGCATGGCACTTGCTACAGCACAAGCTGACATAAAAGCACTTGAGAATGAATATCGCAAAACTATCTCTGAGACTAAAAAGTTTGAAGAGATCGCTCGCTTAAATACCATCGAAATGGAAAAACGCCGAGCATTTGTTTCACATAAGCGTCAAGAACTCGCACTTGCAAAATCGCGAAACAAAACTGCACGCAATAGCATTGATCGCAGACCTGCCACATCACAGCAATAATAGTACTGGCCTTAAAACCAGCTACCAGCATGGCGTTAAAGAGCTATCCATAAGTCTAGTCTTTTATGCAATCGTTGATTCAAGTACTTTTGGCGTGCTAGCCTTTTTGAATATCAAGGCGAGACCATGGGGGGATCGCCTGAACGACTAAACAGTATTAAAAGCGCACCAGGGAGGGTCGATGAGAAATTTATTCATAATCAGTATGCTCGTGCTATTCGCACAAACCAGTTTTGCTGGTCAGTACATTGTTAAATTCAAAAATCCAATTAGCACAAAAAATTTGAACACCATAAAAGCCATTACCAATGGCGAGGTAGAATCGCTTATTCCTCAATTAAATATGGCTGTTATTTCTGGCCAACCCACTCAAATAAATACGCTTTCACTGAGTATGGGAAATGAAATTGAGTACATCGAAGTTAATCACAAACGTTATGCCATTGGTAAAAAAGGTCCGTCTTACCCAAGTGAAGTAAATATGTGGGGAATGCGCGCCATCAATGCTCTCCCCGCTTGGGCTATCACCAAAGGAAGTCGCAAAGTTATTATCGCAGTAAGCGATACCGGCACGTGGCTTGAGCATTCAGATCTTAAAAATAATCTTTGGAGAAACGCTGGCGAAACAGGCCTCGATGCAAACGGTAAAGATAAAACAAAAAATAAAATTGACGATGATGGCAATGGTTATATCGACGATGTTCATGGTTACAATTTTGAAACAAATGTTGGTAACCCCATGGAAAATCATTACCACGGCACACACGTAGCCGGATCCATCGGCGCAGTTGGAAATAACAGTGGAATCGCCGGAGTAAACTGGGAAACCAGTCTTATGACCGTGAAATTTATCGGCATGGATGGCAGCGGTACAGATGACGCTGCAATTAAATCTATTGTGTACGCTGCTGATAACGGAGCAAAGGTCATTAACGCTAGCTGGGGTGGAGATGAATTTGCCCAAGCACTTTATGATGCTATCGACTATGCTGGTAAAAAAGGTGTTCTCTTTGTTGCCGCATCAGGTAACGACGGTCAAAATGCAGATAAATATCCCATGTATCCAGCTGCATATGATCTAGATAGTATTATTTCCGTTGCATCAATCAGTGATGTAAAAGGAAAACTCTCTGGGTTTTCAAACTATGGTGCTAAATCAGTTGATATCGCAGCACCAGGTGAAAATATTTATAGCACCTGGAACCCAATGCAATCACCACTGCGACGAGTTTTGTATTACACAATCAGCGGAACATCTATGGCAGCACCACATGTAACAGGTGTTGTGGGACTCATGTACGCGGCCAACCCAAATTTAACTTCAAAACAAGTTAAATCGATTTTGATCGAAACAGCAAAACTCACACCCCATCTCACGGGTAAAGTTTTAGCTAACGGAATGGTTGATGCTGGTGCTGCTGTTAAAAAAGCAAAAGAACTAGCCGGATCAAACTAAATAAGTATTTCAACGGTTACCGAGGTCGCAATAATACCTTGGGGCCAAATTTTCGATGGAGCTCATCTTTAAGGTGCTCCAGTTTTTCGACCCTCTCTCGACGCTCGGGATTCTCAAACAAATTCATTTGTTGAGGACCCGAGCTTTTTTCATCTACAAGTTTTCTCACACTCACAACTTCATGGTCGTGCCCGAATAAAAGGCAGTCAATTAAAACCATTAGTCAATTTCATTTGCTAAAATTACTTCGTCCAATTTTCCACTCGTAGCTCAGGTACACGACGGAATTCACGTTCATTATTTGTTACAAGAATCACGTCTAAAGCTCTGGCTTGGGCTGCAATCATAAGATCAAAAATACCAATGATTTGCCCTTTTTTCTCGAGGTGAGCGCGGATTTTACCTAACTCTAAAGCTGCATCAGCATCAAATGAAGAAATAGTAAAGGGCTGCATGAAATTTTTTAGAGCACTATGGTTTTTCTCCCGCTGCTCGCTTTTTTCAACGCCATAAATCAGTTCTCCAATAGTCACAGATGAAATCAAAATCTGTTCTGGCAAAAGTAATTCGAGCTTGTTCAGGACTAAAGCGGACCGTTTTTTTATGATGTATATACAAATATCCGTGTCCAACATGTAGTGGATCACTTAAAACCCCTCACGCTTTTTTGGTAAAGGCTGAGAACGCTCACTTAGAAAGTCGTCTGAAAATTGATTTAAGCTTTCTTTTAACTTTTCCCAAGATTTTTTAATTGGAATTAAGATCACGTTGCTACCTTCGTGCTGGATGTAGACTTCGCTCCCTTCAAATCTGAATTCCTTCGGAAGTCGAACCGCCTGGCTTTGTCCATTTTGAAAGATTTTGGCTTTTTTCATATTACACCTCAATATATATTATTAGTATATACTATTTAATTAATTAAATATATAAGTAGTTTAATATTTAAAATTCTCTAATGTTTGATGGTACTTACGTACTTTATTGAGATTAAGTCCATCTGTCTAGCTTTCTTGCGAAAAGAATCGCTCTACTGAGACAAAAAATGAATCCATATCAACATGTGCTATCCACCGCATAATAAGGAAATAGCATAAAACAAATGTATATTGTAAGTGCCGATTTGACTGCGTCATGCGTTTTAATGTCACAAACGAGTCATGGCAACTTCACAAAAATTAATCACCACACAACTTTTAATGTTCAAAAACAATTTAACAGCTCTCTACACAAAATAATCACGCAACGCTTCAAGGTACAAAAATTGAATATGCATCTTGACGAGTAATGAATCTCAAATGACTTTTGAAAGGAGTTCAAAAATGAATTGGCTAGAAATTGAAGGTAAATGGGATCAAATCAAAGGAAAGATTAAAGAAAAATGGGGCAAATTTACTGATGACGATCTTAATCAGTACAAAGGAAACCGCGAGCATTTTGTAGGTGGCCTTACTGATCGTTACGGTTTTAGTAAAGAAGAAGCACAAAGACATGCAGATGAATTCGGTAGCTCCTTGAGATCAGAAGATTACCATTAAGTTTTGGTAACTTTCTCCTCTCTCAATGGTAGCAAATGGCGGTCTAAAAGGCCGCCATTTTACTTTTTTCAATTCAAGTGACAGTATTTGGCTTAACCTGTGGAAACTTCACATTAAATCTCACACATTGCACTGCGCATTGGCACTTTGATTGCTCTTATCACCCTTGATATGCGTGGAACGTCTTTTGTCATGAGGAGCATATTATCTCCTCTTATATTATTTATTTTAAGTATAACTCCTCAGAGTTTTGCTAGCTCCGAAGTACAGCCAATACAAGATCACTGTAATCGCATTCTTGAAGATTTACATGCCGGTGACCCACGCTACCTCATCAACCCCACTGATGATAGTTACGTTAAAAACCACATGCGTGGAAAATTTATTTTTGGAAAAGCTCAACTTGAAGCAACGCACTGGAAAGCATACAAAACAAGCCAAACTGTTAATGAAAATATTTACAAAATTCAACTCTCGGGCATTAAAAATCTTAATGAAGATATTTGGAATTATACTGGCACAGAAGGATTATTAGAAATTATTTACCTCAGTACGCATAGTTATCTTGATTCATTTCCAAGTCATGGCCGCATATTAGATACAAAATTTAAAGATATTTTTGTTCAAACTCATCTGAATAAAGCTGATTTTCATGAGTTAATCATAAAGCCTGTTATCAAAATTGTAGACGAGTGGCTTACAAAACGCGCTGAAACAAGTAAAACACTCACTCAACTTAAAAAAAGTGGATGGTCATGGACAAACTGGTTTAATAACAATCTTATTTTTGATTACGGCCCCACACCCGAACTTGCCCACTTTAAAACAAGACTTTTAATGGCCAAAAATATTTCTGATCCCAATATGAGTTATGAAACATGGCAAGCCCAAGCGCTTGAAAGAAGAAACAAGCTAGTTAAAATCACACAAGCTCTTCATGTTGACTGGAACCGCGTCATAGAAGCACTTCATAATTATGTTTCAAGAAATAATGGTGGAGAACAACAGTTTACACAGTGGTTCACTGAGCAAGCAAAAACAGACACCACAAAAATTACACCGAAATTTGTCTCATATTTAAATGATTTAAGTATCGGCGATTTTTTCCCGATGCCCGAGGGTAAAGGGATTTTTAAATATTCTAATTATCCTGACTTAATTCAATCCCGTGCACGAGATCCGCTAGGTGCTCCTAGAGGCCCGTGGCAAATGGAAAGTCGTATTGCCCTAGAAAATGGACGCAATGCTTATTATGTCATGCTTACTGATGTTGAAGGACTAGGATTTCAGGCGCGCCTTGCACAAGATCAATGGATAGCAAAAGGAGCAAAAATCACCGAGCTTCAAAACATCTACAAGCCCCTAACTAATCAGCTTAATAAAATGTCTAGAAGAATATTTAGGGGAATTAAGCGAATCATCGGACCTGATAAACTTTTAATTATTTATCAAGGTGGAGGAGATGAACTCAGCATATTGCTACCTGAAATTAATGCAAATATGAAACTTCATATCGAAAAATTTATGGTATCAATCAATAAGGTTTCACTTGTAGGAACAAGTTTTAAAATCCACACATCACCGATTGTTCATGTAGAAGAACCCGGAAAGTATGCATCACTTGTTGAGGCAAACCATAGAGCCAATGAAATAATGATACAAAGTAAAAAAAGGTTGAAAAAATAATCTAATCTACAACTTTATCAATCAGTTCATTAATTTTAAAAACTTTGATCCATAATTTTTCACTAAATATCATTAAGATTGATCCAAGGGATCCTAAAAATAAAACACCAGCTGTGAGTGCAGTAATTAAATGTATTTTTTCTAATGGAACTCCTGAAACCAAAAGCCCTGTGTGAACCATTATAAAAAAAGAAACAATTAAGGTTGTCGTGGCCATTAATAATCCAAATACACCAATAACTAAATGCCTTAAATCTTTAATCCGATGAATATAACTTTTAGCAGCTTCACTCGTAGCAAGTGTTACTAAAGACTCAGCGAGCTTTGGCATTTTTTCTCCCCTTTATTGAATCACGTCTTGCAATGATAAGACCTAATGAGATGACACACCCAAATGCTAGTGCGACTACCGGTACAGAGGTATGCTTCATTCGCGCAATAATATGCTCCAGTTTCATTGCATCTTTCACTTGTTCTGCACTGTCGTCTGCAGCACCTTCAAATATTCCAAGGGCCTCATTCATAGAATTGACATTTTTTCGATCTGATTTTTTATCAATGGCATTTGGACCAACCGTGGGCCTAATCATTTCTCTCGTTGGCGGCATGGGCTTAATAAGGGGTCTTTCTGCTCTTTGGGTCATATTTCCTCCTCTTAATGAAGTTAAAACCTCATCTACACGAATACCTCCGTAAGTAGCAAACCCTAGACCATGTGATTTAATGTTTTAAGAAGCTTCAGAATCTCTGATTGTTGTTTTAAATGAAATTGAGCCTTGGTTTTTTTTGAAACACCTACGCGTACTGTCAATACGCGATTTGATGATAATTTAAAGGCATCCTCATCAGTAATATCATCGCCAATATAAAGTGAAGTTGTACAAACCGACTTTTTTATTAATTTCTTTAAAGCTTCACCTTTATTTCCACTTTTTAATGGCAATAAATTTAATACAAATATTCCATCAATTACTCGAGCTCGAATTTCAAGTTTTTTAATAATTTCTAATAACTGCGCTCGTGTTTTTGATCTATTAATCGCATGTCGATAATGAATCGATAATGAATATTTTTTATTCTCAATATTAACTCCAGAATACTTCAATACTTGGGGTTTTAATTTTTCATTCCATTTTGCGACTTGATTGAAAATATTATTTTTCGTTTTTAAATTAATTTTTGAACCCTCAATGCCATGATTCCCCAAAACTTGAATTTTTTTAATCGGAATAAATTTAATTACATCACTTCGCTTGCGACCCGAAATAATAGCAACAGACTTTTTTAATGAAAGTTGTTTGAGAAGATTTAAAACTTGCTTTTTAACGACGACTTTTTTTGGGTCAGACACAATTGAAACAAGTGTTCCATCAAAGTCAAAGCCGATTAAACAAGACTCTTGAACTAATGTTTTTAATCGTTCTATGCCAGCCTTAGAAAAAAGCGGGCGCGTCACGACAGACTCCGTCTGAATATTCGTTAGAATATTTATGCACTCGCCGACTAAACATATTTCTTTTTCGAATACTTGCAGCATCTAAAAGCATACGACCTGCCCAGCGATATACATTATACTCACGAATAGAGCTTCGCATACTGCGCATACGTTCTCGCTGCTCACGCTCAGACATACCCAATGCTTGATTAAGAGCCTCTGCTGCTTGATCTATATTATACGGATTCACAATCAAAGCTTCAGGCAACTCTCGCGAAGCCCCAGTAAAAGAACTTAAAACCAAAACCCCTCTTTCATCCTCTCGTGAAGCAATAAACTCTTTAGCAACAAGGTTCATACCGTCGTGAAGACTGCTCACATAACAAATATCAGCCGCTCTAAAGAATTTATAAACTTGCGGCGATTCGAAATGCTGCATCTTTAAAATGATAGGTTTGTAATTTTCAGTTCCATGACGTTCATTTATCTCTTTGGCCACTGATATAACTTGGTCATAAAGCAATTTGTAACTAGGAATTGTCGTTCTACTGGGCGCAGCTATTTGAATAAAACTAAATCTTCCAATCCATTGAGGGTGAAGCTTTAAGAGCCTATCAACCGCCAACATTCTTTCTACGATTCCTTTAGTGTAATCTAATCTATCTACTCCAATGCCTACTTTTAATTCTTCAGGAAGTTCAAATTCCGCGCGTATATCTTCACGGCATTCTCGAATTGGCTTTTGATTTTTCAAAAGTTTAGGCGGCCATTCAATTGAAATCGGGTACGGCTTAACCCCGGTTAACACACCAGCATGAGAAATTGCCGACCCCTCACGATCAATGCGTGATTCTAAAAAGCGATCAACTGTTTCAAAAAAGTTATTACAGTGAAATTGAGTATGAAATCCTACAATACTACTTCCCAATAAACCCTCTAGAAGCTCTTCTCTCCAAGGACAAATTCCAAACACTTCTGGATTTGGCCACGGTATATGCCAAAACGTAATAATCACCGCCTTTGGAAGTTTCTCACGAATCATACTGGGCAATAACGCAAAATGATAATCTTGTATTAGAATTACGGGCTCTTCTGATTTTGCTTCTTCAATGACCGCTTGTGCAAACCGCGCATTTACTTTTTTGTATTGCTCATAATCTTCTGTTCTAAAAATCGGTCTGGTATGGGCTATATGACATAGTGGCCACATTCCTTCATTTGCGAATCCGTAATAATAGCCAGCTTCTTCTTCTTTACTTAACCAAATACGTCGAAGTGCATAAGTTGGCTTATCAGGTGGCACCATTACCTTATCATCACTATCAACTGATTCTTTATCAGCAGAACCACTCCCATGGGCGATCCAAACTCCTGAACAAGCTTCCATGATAGGTTCCATGGCAGTCACTAACCCACTTGCCGGATGTTGCACTTCGATAGTACCAGTAGCTGTACGATTATGAATAAAGGGCTCACGATTTGCGACAATGATAACTTGTTCGTCAGATAATTCTTCATGCAAAATTTCTTTAAGTAATTTCGGTGACCAAGTTTGTCTAGCGTCATCACGTGCAATTCTTCGAGACTCAAGATCACGCACAAGTTTTCTTAAATCTTTAACAATAGGTGTGTATTGTAAAAATGCTTGCGTGGGTGGCTCAACAAAACCGCGAAAGCCCCGAACAAGCATTCTCATCGCATGAAGCCAACCATTCCAACTTGCACGAGCAATAATTAAAGTCACAAGTAAACTAAATGCAGCAAATGCAATAAGCATGAATATAAAATATTTTCGAGTATCACTATTTCGCTTACTCATAAAACTCATATCATGAAATGTTGCGAGTTTTCCCATTCCCACTTCATTTAAAGATGTCACATAGCCATGAAATTTAAGGTCATCGATTTTCTTTACGTAAGACGATCCCGAAAGCTTGTTGTTAATTTCAGAACAGTCTATTTTGAAAGTTTGTGGAGCGGTCGAAAACTTGATTGTGTTGTTACTGGTACAAATTGCAATAAAGTGGGGCAGATCGTCCTGAAACTTTTGGGTCAAAATGGGACTTTTTGCACCACGCAGATTCTCAAGCACTAAATTTGCAATGAGCTCAGAGCGAGTGTTGAGATCTCTAGTAAACCAACGCTCTTGAACAGTATCAAGGTGGCGGATGCAAAAAAATATGAGAGAACTTATTAATATAAAAAGTGGAATCATGAACTTTAAAACTTGTTTCATTTTTCTACCTAACCTTTTGGAATAAGGAAATAAAATGTATCCTTACGGTGCAATTGGAAATTGTCATATCAACGCTCTCGTTAAAGATTGTGGTTCCATTGACTGGTTATGTTTGCCAAGACCTGACAGCCCACCAGTTTTTGGAAAAATATTAGACCCTCAAGGGGGTCATTTTTCCATTTTGTCACCAGATGGTGCAAAGGGCGTTCCACGCTATATTTCAAATACAAATATTCTTGAAACTCACTTCACCCAAAAAAACGGTGCTGAATATAAAATCATCGACTTTTGCCCACGCTTTGAACAATTCGGCAGAATATATCGTCCACCCACATTGATAAGAAAAGTTATTCCCATTAAAGGCTCACCGACAATTCAAGTGGATTGCAAACCTGTAGATGGATGGTCAAAAACTCCACTTGGAGTCACTCAAGGAAACAGTCATATTCGTTTTCAAAAAGGACAATCTGACGATTCAGCTTTAAGACTCACAACAAATATGCCCATGACATATTTGATTGATAATGTTTCATTTGCATTTCACGAACCGATTTATTTTGTATTAACTTGGGGATCCTCACTTGAAAGTGATATTCGACCCACTGTTGAAATGTTTCTTATTCAAACAACCGATTATTGGCGTACTTGGGTTAAACACTGTAATATTCCAACTTTATTTCAACAAGAAGTCATTCGCTCAGCCCTTGCCTTAAAACTTCATTGTTACGAAGACACAGGTGCAATTTTGGCTTCACTCACGTGTAGCTTACCAGAAGAAGTAGGACACGAAAGAAATTGGGATTACCGTTTTTGTTGGTTGCGAGATGCTTATTTTTCACTCTCCGCATTTCACAATCTAGGTCATTTTGAAGAGATGGAAGGATTCTTAAAATTCTTACTTCAAATCGCAGAAAATGCAAAACAAGATGGTCTGCACCCTGTTTATAAACTTGATTCCACATTACCACTACCTGAACTCAGCCATGATAACTGGACAGGTTTTGACGGTTCAAAACCTGTAAGATCTGGCAATGATGCGGCGACACACGTGCAAAATGATGTCTACGGTGAAATGATTCTTTGTTTAGCTCCTCTTTTCTTTGATGATAGATTTAGCAGTCATCGAACATCAGCACTTGAATCACTGATAGGAAAACTTGCCAATCAGTGCATTGCTACCTTGGGTGTAGTTGATGCAGGAGTTTGGGAATTTCGAAATGCATGGAAAGTACATTCTTTTTCGACATTATTGTGCTGGGCAGGTATTGAACGTGTTGAGCGATTGGTAAAACTGGGTAAATGTAATTTCGATTTAGAAAAGTTAACACAAGGAAAACTCAAAGCCGAAGCATTACTTAAAGGTTCAACGATCGCAGGCTCTGTACGAAATAGTTCTGATGACCCTTCATTTGATGCATCACTCTCACTTTTACCAATATTACGATACTCTGACAAAGAGCTCAGCCGTAAGACACTCTATGAGATTATGGAAAACTTAGGTATGAAAGAAGGCGATGAACCACCCGCCTTTTTTTATCGCTATATTAAAAAAGATGATTTCGGAAATCCAAAAACTCCATTTCTTGCAATTTCGTTTTGGATGGCCAGTGCTTTTGCTGCCATTGGTGATGTGAAAATGGCACATTCGATCATTGAAAAAACTAAAGTTTCGGCCAATTCTCTAGGTCTCTACTCTGAGCATTATAATTCTAAAACTAAGATGCAATTGGGCAATTTCCCTCAAGCCTATTCACACGTAGGGCTTATCAATTCAGCCTTTGCAGTTAGCCCCCCATGGGATCAAATTTTATAGTGGGTGTAATTTTGAAACTTCATCTTGCATGGGATAATAGTTCCAGCGACAATGTCTTATATGCATGCAAAACTTCTAAATGATATTCAAAGTAAGTGGGATTCATATTTTGAACAACTCCCTAAGCCCTACACCCCGCTTTCGTCGAACAGCTTTGATGTGAGATGGAATTCAAAAATGCGTTCACGTGCTGGTGTTTGTTATCCTTATAAAAACTTAATCGTGCTTAATCCTCATCTTTTAAAAACAGCTGATATACTTGAAGAAGTTTATATTCATGAACTGTGTCATCTTGTTGTATCCAAAAGGTGGCCCTTAGCCCTTGCTCATGGCGCAAAATGGCAAGGGCTAATGCGACTTTGTGGATTTGAACCCAAACGATGTCATGAACTCGTTGTTGAAAAAAAACATAAACAAAGACGTTGGCCTGTGACTTGTAATTGCAAAACACATTTGATAACTACTGTACTCTATAATCGCCTCACCCGCGGTACTCATTACAAATGTCTTAGTTGCAAAGGATTACTAAAACATGAACAAACTAAAAGCACTCAAGCTTCTTAAGAAAGCACAACGCCTCACTAGCGACAATAAAGATCAGTTTATCGATATTCAATCCGATCTGAATGTACTTTTCGAAATGGTTAAATCATGGACTACAGGTGGGTATAAAAAAATCCCATGGAAGACCATTGGTCTCATTGTCGCGGGTCTTGTCTATCTTGTAAATCCACTTGATGTACTTCCTGATTTTATACCACTGCTTGGTTTTTCTGATGATTTGACTTTTTTTGCATTTATCATCAGTTCGCTTAAATCTGACATTAAAGAATATAAAAAATCAAAATTTGATTTATAAGCCCTGATTTATTTTTGCTGCACCACGCTAAACTATACTGGCATTCTCTTTGCTATATCTAGCTCTCGTTATAGAAGGAGATAGATGTGCCTAAAAAATTAAAAAATAAAATCAGATACGCTGTTGTAGGTCTTGGTCATATTTCCCAAGTTGCAGTATTACCCGCATTTAAACACGCAAAAAACTCTGAACTCGTTGCACTCATCTCATCTGATCCTGTGAAATTAAAAAAACTCAGTAAAAAATATCACGTGAAACACACTTATTCTTACGAACAATATGATGATTGTTTAAGGAGTGGTGAAATAGATGCCATCTATATTGCGCTCCCCAATAATATGCACAGAGAATACACAGAACGTGCTGCTCAGGCAGGTATTCATGTGCTTTGCGAAAAACCCATGGCTGTTACTGAACAAGATAGCAAAGCCATGTTTGAATGTGCCCAAGAACACAATACAAAACTAATGATTGCCTATCGCCTTCACTTCGAAGAAGGCAATATGCAAGCCGTGAAAATCGCTCAGTCAGGTAAACTTGGTGAGCTACGACTTTTTAATTCAGTATTCACTATGCAAGTCAAAAATAAAAATAACATCAGGCTACAAGATCACTTAGGTGGCGGTACACTCTATGACATTGGTATTTATTGCATCAACGCTGCTCGCTACATATTTCAAGATGAGCCATTAGAAGTATTTGCATTTAGTGCTAATAACGGTGACACGCGTTTTGAACAGGTCGAAGAAATGGTAACAGCAGTTATGCGCTTTCCAAAAGAAAGATTAGCAACGTTTACTGCGAGTTTTGGGGCTGTCGGCACTTCAATGTATGAAATCGTAGGAACCAAAGGAAAATTGCGTGTTGAGCCTGCCTTTGAATACGCTGAAGCACTAAAACACGAGATAACAATTAATGGAAAAACGCTTAAGAAAAAATTTGCAAGACGCGATCAATTCGCAGCTGAGCTTCATTATTTTTCAAATTGTGTTTTAAAAAATGAAGATCCGCAACCCTCAGGATTAGAAGGGATGGCGGATGTACAAATCATCAGAGCCCTTTATGAATCAGCAAAAAGAGGACAACTTGTTAAGATTCATCCATCGCATCCAGAAAAACGTCCAAACTTAACACGAACAATTAGAAAACCACCAGTTCAAGAACCCACGCTAGTTAATACTTCGAGTACTACAAAAGATTAAGTGAAGAAGTAATCGAAGTATCTCATCGCCTAGTCTCACCTAACCCCGAATCGACAATAAAAGAGAGAGGACCTGCAATGGGTCTTCTCTCTTTAGTTTTATGTCACGTCATATTAACCCACCTTTGAGTAACAATGCCTCATAAATCTAATTTTAAGGCTATAGGGTTTTGGCAGCAAGATTGCAAATACAACACTGGAATATATTAACACGCAAAAAAAATGCGCGCATAACTGGAGAAAAAAATGGCTAATCAAAAAAGTACAGGTCAAAAAGAAAATAAAAGAAAAAATATTAGATCCCTTATTAGTGAAGGGTCATCAATGTTAAACAGCTCTGGTATTAAAGGAAGCATTCGCCGTGTCGCTGATCAAGCATGGGAAGCAGCACAACCTGAATTAGATAATGCATGGAGCGAAATCAGAAAAAGTCTTGAACTAGCTATGGATGATGTACGTCAAGGTATTGATAAAGCCCTTATGAGCATTCTTAAAGGTGTTGATAGTGCAAAAGACACCCTTATTAAAACAGGCATTGCTTCAACAGTAAGTGCTGCTGCATCTGCATCATCAAAATCAACTGGATCAAAATCTTCCAGTTCAAAATCATCAACTAACACACCATCAAATCAGCAGTAAAATTAATATTAACATTTAAGGAGAAACTAATGAAACAAGGTAACTTTTCAAGATCAGAAAATCGAAGTACAGCTAACCGTGGTGGAAACTTTGACATGGAAGGCGTTGAAAGCAAAGGCCGAGCTAGTCGTATGTTTAGCCAAGTATCAGAAAATATTCCCGATATGGAAGGTACACTTCGATATTTTGGTAATAACTGGAAATCCATAACTCAAGCAATTGCAGTTTTGGGTGTTCTTGGCGTTGCATCAGCATTCGCACGTCGAAGTGGTGGAAGCGCTAAAAGCAAAAAAGCTTCAAAAACTAGCTCACGCACTCGTCATTAATTAATTGCATTAGATACTAAAGAGCCCAAAGTCATTAAACTTTGGGCTCTTTATTTTTTTAGATCAGACAAGACAAAGATAATCCATCGACTAATTGAGACGCATAACCTGCTCTTTTATTTCCAGCTTTTGCGTCAATAAAAACTTTTTCTAAATCATCTAATGCAGGTCCACACAAAACTTCCCCTGTCGGGCTAAATCGACTACCATGACAAGGGCAATCCCAAGTTTTTTCTGCTTTATTCCAATGCACAATTCCGCCAAGGTGCGGACAAACAGGAGAAAATACATGCAAGTGCTTAGTATCATCGCGATATACAGCAATTTTATCACCCTGCCTATCAACTATTTTTCCTTCACCTGAAGCAACACAATCAACGGCATCGACTTGAGTATCATCATTAATCTCAGCATCGGTTTCAGCCATTCGATCAGAAACCATACGCCTAGCCACATTTGCATTCTCACGGGTAAACTTATTAAATGATGAAAAAAGTTTTACTCTTGAGGGGTCATACAGTTCTTTTAATTCATTTTCTTTATTTAAGATAAGATCACTCATAAGTTTTGCACTCATCGTAGCGTTAGTTAATCCAACTCCAGCAAAACCAGTTGCTGTGAAAGTATTTTTTGTAAAAGGAATTTTACCTACATACGGAAGACCATCGACAGATTCAAATACTTCATCTCCCCAATAGAATTGTATATCTTCAACTTCAAATCTTTGTTTGATATATTCTTCAAGTAGTAAGTAACGTTCATATGTATTAACTTCTTGACCTGTTTTATGATCGCATCCACCGATAATCCACAATTTATCGTCAGGGTTACCAACTTGTCGCATGTAAAAATAGGGATCATTCATATCCCAATAAAGACCAGGAGACGGCGGATTTTTTAGGCGTACTGCAAGTACATATGAAAAATATGGAGCCAATCTAGACTGCAGTGATATGTATCGACCAATGGGAGTATGTGTAGCCAAGATCAGCTGAGAACAAACAACTTCACCTCTGTTTGTTTGAAGACGACACTTTTCTCCATCATCAATCTTATGGACTCTGGTATTTTCAAATAGGTAACTTTCGTTACCAGTAATTTTATCTGCAATGCCATAAAGATACTTTAAAGCATGAAATTGTGCTTGCCCTTGAAATCGAATTGCACCCTCAAACGTAAACGGGAGGTTTAACTCACCAGTTAACTGACAATCAAAACCAAGTAGTTGTGCAATTTCAGCTTGATCAACAAGTTCCTCATTCTGTTTACTTGTTTCTGCAAATTGAAAACTATCTACGCGTTTAAATTCACAATTTATTTTATAACGCTGAGTTATATTTTCGATTTGATTTATAGCCTGAATTAACGAATTTACCGCCAATCGACTATTATCTTCACCAAAATGAGATACAAGAGTTTTTAATTTAATATCAGGTACAGCAGTAATATGCCCCGTAGTTGCACCACTTGTACCCGCTCCAACTTCATGCTCATCAAGTACTACAACACGTAACCCGGCTTCTTTAAGATAAAGAGCAGTCGTTAAACCAGTAATTCCCGCACCTACTACCACGACGTCACAATCAATATCTCGCTCAAGCGAAGGTTGAGGTTCGCGAGAAACATCTTTTTTCCAAACTGATTTATGAACACCAAATCTTTTCATCATATCTATGCATTTAAAATGCAATGCAGGTGCCAGCTCTTCAATCTGAATTGTTTAAATTTTTCTATTTCATGTTCTTAAAAGCTCAACGGATAGCTCAGTGAGTTACCGTCAAATCTAGTACACATATTGAGCCAAAATGTCTCACAACGGGTAACTCAGACACATTTACTTTTGCAAAAGAAGTACGAGTACTTTGTATCGCTCCTCAAGCTTGGCAAGTGATTTGCAATCTAAAAACATATAAGAATTTAGGGGTTTTAATTTATACAACTTATAGAGGGTATCAATGGAACAAGCACTGCTTTGTTTGCCCTTAATAATTCTATATCTCATCCCGCTTAGGTGATGAAAAGGGGAATAAAAATGATTTATGAATTAGTGATCGACGGTTTCAATGAAGATGATTTTAAGAAAAACTATGAGCGTCATTTAGATGATCTCTTAGAAAGTGCACCTTCTGACGCAAGTGCAAGTTCCAAAATTAGTAAAATTAAAAAAGGATATGAAGGCATTATCGACATCTGTTCTTCACAAGGGCACTTTGTAGCCAAAGCAATTTGTAAAGAACCCCAAGAAGTTGTACTCGCACTATTTGGACAAATCCAATCGCAATTACGCGACTGGCAAAATAATCGTCTTGTTGGCGCGTAATCAGGAGAAAATGATGTTTAAACAATTTAATTTTAAGAATTTTAAGCCAAGTAGCGAATTAGCAATTAAGGCAAATCTTGCACTTTTTGAATCAGTTGATAGCGTTCCGTACGGCTCACTTAAAGAAGCTGTAATGATTAAATTAAAAAATAAATACCACTGTTTTATTGAAGTGAAATCAAAAGAGTCGCCGTTTATTGTAAAAAGTATTTCTTCTAATCCTTACATGGCACTTTCGCGACTCTCGTTAAAAATCAAAGATAAAGTTGTACGTTGGCAGACTAAACGATTTGTTGAACCATTATTAAGTCTTGTTCAAACACAAGATTACGCAGTTCAAAAAGTCTAATCCCCCCAAGCCGCGGATGAAGTGGGGCGATCCCCCCCATAACAAGCCCCCTTCTCCGCTCCCCCCCTTTTTTAAATCAGAGTGAGAATTCAGCGCAGAGTGCAGTATGATCAGAGAGTTTACTCCAGGGACCTTCAGTTAAACATTGTGCTGCAGCAATATGAAGACCTCGAGTGTATATGCGATCAAGCTTGAGCACCGGGAACCAGCTTGGAAATGTTCGTGCATGTTCACCGTAAAGTTTCCAAAATACTTCTTGAAGATGAAGTCGTTCACTTAAGCGAATTGTGATTCTTTCGCGCCAATCATTAAAATCACCAGCTACAATAAGAGGTGCATCTTTAGGAACATTTGCTTCGATCTGTGTAATGAGGCGCTCGATTTGATTTTTTCTCCAAGATTCTAATAAGCCTAAATGAATACAAATGACATGAATCGCTTCTTTATGGTGTGGAATTTTAATAACCCCATGAAGAATACCTCGACGATCATAACGGTTACTTGAAATATCAATATTCTCAAACAAGGTGAATGGGTATTTACTTAAAATAGCATTGCCATGATGCCCCGACGAATAAACAGCATTTTTTCCGTAAGCAAAATGTGGCCAAAGAGAATCAGCCATGTACTCAAATTGTGAAGCTGTTTTCCAATCTGACATGCGGTGATCACGCTGATCATGATGACCCAGTACTTCTTGAAGAAAAACAAGATCAGCTTTTACAAGATGAATAGATTCTCGCATTTGCTTAAGAACAAATTTTCGCTTGTTCGTAGCAAAGCCTTTATGAATATTATAAGAGAGTACTCTAAATTCCATTGGTTGCATTCATTACATCCAATACTTTAGCATAGAAAGTGTTTTACTCGCAATCCTTTCAAATACGGGTTGTTTCTCCCAATCTTTGAAAGTGATTTCATGTGTCTTACGTAAATCCGAACGAAAATAACTCTCCAACTCATGTCTTGCCGCAGGCTTAGTCATTACAATATCAGCCTCTAAATCATGAATGAGACTTCGATGATTCATATTACTCGACCCAACTACAACCCAGTTATCAATCATAAGCATTTTTGCATGTAAAACACTTGGCAGGTATTCAAAAATGCGAACCCCCGCTTTAAGCAGACCATAGTAATAAGCTGACGTTACACTGTGTATAAAAAATACGTCAGAATTTCTTGGCACTATAATGCGCACATCAATTCCTTTTCGGGCTGCTCGGCAAAGTGCTCGAACTACAGCTGCAGATGGAACAAAGTAAGCGCTTATAAGCCATATTTTATTTTTTGCATTTCCTATTCGCGTGAGTAGATCTTTATAAAGTCTACGTCTTGAATTCCAATTGTTATTAATGCGCACTAAACGGTTTGTGCTTATTTTTTTCTTGGAGTGTTTATGTTTATGTATAAGTGTTGGATGCCTGTAATCCCATGCCTCATTCCATGCTTTGTTAAAAGCCTGGCTTAAATCTTGTACTCCAGGCCCCACTACTCTAACACCAATATCATGCCACGCTTTATTTCCATTTTGAGATTTGAGATGCACGCTATGAATATTCATGCTGCCTAGCCACGCGGTTTTTTTATCAATTACACAAATTTTTCGATGATTACGTCTATTGATAAAACTAAGAAGTTTCATAAAATGAGAAAGTGAAACATGTTTACGTAGCGGTTCTAATAATAAAACCCAAGGCGCTGGGTGAAATATACGAGCTTGCACTTTATTTTTTAAAAGCTTTGGAACAAAATTGGCGCACCAATGAGGTGAGCCAATTCCATCTGCCATAACTCGTACTTTCACACCCCGTGCGGCTGCTTGACTAAGTGTTGCAGTAATACGCCTGCCTAATTCATCATCTTCGTAGATATAGGTCTCAAGATCAATGCAATCCTTTGCGTGAGAAAGTTCGCCAATCAGGCGCTTAAAAAACACATCTCCGCTACGAAATATTTCTTCAGACTTCCAATTGGAAACACTTTTTAAGCTATTGCTCAAAGGTTAATTCCTATACCTGTGTTTAAGCTAAATGACGAATTCACTAAATCAGTTGCAGCGGCAATTGCCGTTAAACCCCTGATGTAATCAGCTTCTACAAATAAATCAAATGAAGGTGAAATCATGAATTTTCCACCAACACCTAAAACACCGCTGAGTTCAAAGGGTCGTGCATTAATATCAGGCACATCAAGTCTATCTACAGGGTAATCAATGTTAGAGGCTACAAGAACAGATGGAACCAACCCTGCTTTTATGTAGGTAGTTGTTGATGCATAGGCATCAAAGTAATATTTCGCAGAAACAGGAATAGACAAATATCGTAAATTTACATTTGTCGAACCCTGTGTGCTACTAACAGTTGCGCCAAGTTGTCGATAAAGTACTCCCGTTTCGATGACACCATTTCGGCGCCCAAAATCCATGAGAAGTCCTGCTTGCAAACCATTTTGACTGGTAAATTGCCCACTTTGATTTCCTTGAAAATCAGAAATAACAACTCCAGCAACCGGCATGACTCGACTCACTTCAATTTTATTCTGATATCTACGATCTTCTAATCTTCCGTACGAAGAACCATCTTGCGCATATGCGGTTGATGAAATGCAAATTAATGCAAAAACTTGTAATAAACTTTTCATAATAGCCCTCTCAAACTGCCAGAGCAGTTGTTATATTTGTGATTTAAATTCTTCATAGACTTTATACTTAGTTAATTTTGGAGCAGATACTAATTGTGAATGCTTTTGATCTTGAAATTTAATAGCCATTTCTTCACGCTCAACTAGGCTGAATTCTTTTTTAACAGCTTTAAACACTACTTTTTCTTCTTGGTGTAAGTGATGCTCAACAACTTCTTTTAAGACTTTCACACTTGCGTTCCAATTCTCCCAATCATCAATCGGCATGCCATATAGTTTAGATAATAAATATTCAGTCACATCATGCTCTTGAAGACCCTCGAGTGCATATTTGCGTGTTTCACCAACTTCTTCTATACGCGCATATAGAGAAAATTCTTCAGCTTTTGCATGATTAATGAGAGCACTGCGAAGTTCAGAAAAAGTATCTTCAACATCCGCTACATTGTCGTTATCCATATTTTCTAATTTTGCAAAGAGCTCTCGAATTTCATCATGGTCTTTTCTTAGTAATTTCAAAATATCCATTTGCCCTCCAAAACTTATGTTTTTAAATTCTATGATGTGTAGTGGGATGATTTGTGCTTGGCAATTTTGGAAAATAACCAGCGATAATAAGAAACACTCCGGCACCTACTACTGCCATTGCGATTGCTCCCCATAATCCATATTCTTGCATACTAAATACGTCGAATAAAATTCCGCCGATAAATGCACCAACGATACCCACGATGATATTGCCACCTGTACCAAACGCATGCCCTCTTACAGTTGCACTAGCAACCCACCCTGCAATCAAACCAACTAAAACGAATAATAGTAAGTTCATACGCTCTCCTTCTTTCAGAGATTGTAATTAGCAAGACCTTTGCCAGTCAGTTTTAGTGTGTAATCAATTGGAACTTGAATGGGGACATTTTGATTTAATAAACGGGTCAGCTTGTCTCAGCGCCCATGACAACATGTCTTAATGGGGCAATTTGACTATGCCCAACCAAAACTCACCGATCTTTTTTATTATGTCGATGTATTGATCTAATGAGAAAGGTTTTGTGACGTAGCAATTAGCATTTAGACTATAACTTTTGCGTATATCTTCTTCAGCACTTGAGGATGTGAATACAACAACAGGAATTTTACTATGTGCACCCTGTTTGAGATGTTTCAAAACTTCAAAACCATCGACTTTAGGTAGATTGAGATCGAGTAAAATTAGATCAGGTGCATCAGATAATTTGGAGTCATTAAAATAGGATATTGCTTCACTACCGTCTTTAACCACAGATAAATCAAAACGAATACCCCAAAGCCTTAGAGCTTCTTTGACGAGATCTACGTCACCTATATTATCTTCAACCAACAAAATCTTGGATGTGCTCTCAGTCATATACTATTGGTATAGGGCGATTTTTTTATTTTTACAATAATTCTTTTCTCAAAAAAGTAGCCGCCCACCTTCATTGACAGTTGTACACTCAATAGCGTAGACAATCTACATATGAGTGAAAGAACACGCATCCTTTTAGTTGAAGATAATCCTGCTGATGCGAGGCTGATTCAGGAGGGTTTAGATTCAAAAAAATATGATCTAAAAACTGTCGATAGATTAAGTAAAGCACTTGCTTATTTTCAAAATAACGAGGCTGATATTATTCTTGCCGATTTGTCATTACCAGACAGTGAATTTACCAATACTATATTTGAACTTCATTCACATGTACCCCATATTCCCATTATTGCACTAACTGGTTTAAGCGATAAAAAACTTGCACTCGAAGCACTCAAAGTCGGAGCCCAAGATTATTTAGTTAAAGGGGGGTTTGACACAAGTGAACTCGAACAAAGAATTGCATACTCCATCGAAAGAAAAAAAGCTGAAGAGACACAATCACAACAACGGTTTAAGATTGTTCAACAAGTAATCTCAAGTGCTAAGCAAGATATTCATAGAACAGACCCTAAGAATATTTTTTTCCGATGCGTAGAAGATTGTAACGAAGCCATAATGATATTAGATAATTTTACTAGGCTGATTTACGTCAACCCCATGTGGGAACGAATTTATGGCTACACCTCAAAAGAAATCATCGGCCAAACAACATCTTTTCTGCAGCCTCAAACTGAAGACTATTACCAAGCATTTCAAAATCAAATTGCTGAGGCAAAGGCAAAAAGATATTGGCGAGGCGAGGTTATTCACCGCGCAAAAGATGGCCGAGATATTTCAGTACTATTGACCATCGCACCTTCTGAAACTGTGACGGGTGAAAATATTGGTTTCATGGCAATTGCTCTCGATATGACAACTCAAAAAGAATTAGAAACAAAAATATTTAGACAAGAACATTTAGCCTCAATCGGAATACTTGCAAGCGGACTTGCACATGAAATAGGAACACCCCTTGGCGTTATACGTGGTCATGCTGAATTTTTAGAACCCATGGCAAAAGATCAAACACAACTACGCGAAGGTTTAGAAACAATTATTTCACAAATTGATAGAATAACCACACTCGTTAGTTCTCTACTTCAATTAAGCCGAGGTACTTCTGACATCACTTTAAGCGATATAAATATACGAGGTGTACTTAATGAAGTTATTCTTTTACTTCAGGGAAATTTTAATAAACTTTCAATTAAATTCACCATGGATATTCCAGAGCACATAAGTGCCTATTCAAATTCTCATAAGCTTCAACAGATTTTTATCAACCTACTTATTAACTCGATCCACGCGATTGAAGAAGTCGTTAAAACAGGGCGCAGAGAAAACCACACCATTAAGGTCGCAGCACAAACAGAAGATGGAAAAGTAAAAATATCTATCACTGACACAGGATGTGGAATTTCAAACGAAGTTCAAAAAAAGCTCTTCCAACCATTCTTCACAACCAAAGATATCGGTAAAGGCACAGGCCTTGGACTTGCGATTGTCTATAATGTAGTTGCTGAAATGGGTGGTGAAATTCGCGTCAATAGCCACGTCAACGAATTCACCACATTCTTGATTAGTTTAAAAGCCAACCGCTAATTACTGCTGGTAATTTAAATTGCCACCTTGAGTATTTAATATTGGATTCACCATACTGCCCACCGAAGGTGTAGCAGGCGGCACCTCAACGGTGGTTCTTGGGCAAAGACCGTACTCTCTTTCTTTACGATAGAGTGTTTTACGACTTATACCAAGAATCTGAGCTGCTTTTTCTTTTTTCCCGCCGGCTTTTTTCAATGCAAGTTCTAAGCAGCGTTTTTCCATTTCATTAAGGGTTAGACTACCTGACATATCTGGCTCTGCACTAGTAGTCTTAACTACACCATTTTTTTCTAACTCTGGGCTGACAACTTGTAAGAACGAGATATGGCTTTCATCAATAAGCGCGTCATCACAAAGAATTACAGCACGCTCAATTGTGTTTTCAAGCTGTCGAACGTTACCTTCCCAAGGAAGACAAATCAGACGTGACATTGCAGCTTTTGTGAAACCAGTTACTGGTGACCCATTAGCAGCTGCATATTTCTTAAGAAAGTAATCAGCAAACATAGGAATATCTTCTGCACGTTCTCGTAGTGGTGGAATCAAAATCGGGATAACACTTAATCGATAAAATAAATCTTCTCTAAAGAGACCTTCAGCGATTGAGCTTTTTAAGTCTTTATGAGTAGCTGCAATGATGCGCACATCAATACTCTTAAAAGTATTTTGCCCTACAGGCCTAACTTTTCTCTCTTGAATGACACGTAAAAGCTTAGCTTGAAGAGAAAAATCCATGTCTGCAATTTCATCTAAGAAAATTGTACCTCCATCAGCCTCTTCAAAGAGACCGCGCTTTTGATTAATCGCACCAGTAAAAGAACCTTTAGCATGACCAAAAAGTTCTGATTCCAATAAATTCTCAGGAATAGCTGCACAGTTAATAGCTACAAATGGTTTTTTAGCACGGGGGCCATCATTATGAATAGCGCGAGCTACCATTTCTTTACCTGTACCACTTTCAGCAAGAATTAAAACGTTTGCAGTAACTTTTGAAACACGCTTAATGACATCAAATACACTTTGCATTTGTTGGCTCTTGCCAATCATATCACCGAGTGTCCATGAACGTTTTACTTCTTTACGTAAAATAGAATTTTCTTTTTCAAGTTTTCTATAATTCAATGTTCGATTAATCGTTGCGCGAATGTCGGCAAGTTTAAATGGCTTTGTAACGTAATCGTGTGCACCACGTCTCATGGCATCTACCGCTGATTCAATTGTACCAAACGCTGTAATCATAATTACTGGAATCTCAGGACGTGATTCTTTAACGGACTTTAAAAGTGAATGGCCATTCATTTCAGGCATGTTCACGTCAGTAAGAATTAAATCAATATCACTTTCAGATGATGCTTCAACAATGTGACTATTGGGTTCAATAAATGTCAACGCTTCTGCGGCAGAGGAACAAGTAGTTACAAGATGACCTTCTGCTGAAAGAAACTTTTTAAGGAACATCTGCATATTTGTATCGTCATCAACCACAAGAATGTGTCCGGTGGTTTGTTTTGTCGTGTCTATCATGAAACTCTCTCCTTCGTTCATGTACTTTAAAAACTCTGAGTGAGTCAAATTAGGGCAACTATGTTGTCATTCTGACTCTGAGTCAACTCTATTATGCTTTTTTTTACATTCGTCATTGGCATCTCATATGCAATAGCACAGCCAAGTAAATGATTAACAACGGAGGAGGAGTAATGAGTCAAACAGCACGCGAATCAAAATCGCAGAATACCAATAATAGACGGATTTATCTGACTTTACTCAAGGGGGGAGCGCTAAAAGACAATGGTCGTCTTTCGCGTACATGTGAGTTGTGCAAACACAAATTTCACCCAAGTTCACGATTTTCTTTATTCTGTGATCGATGCAAACATAACGACAGATACCGTTATGCTGAGTGGTTGCCATCATCAGATGATGTGTAAATCAAGTCATATTGACGCAATCAATGGTAATAATGGGGCAAATCAGGGCATTAAGTCCCATTATTACCATCGATTTTTTTTAAGCTTAGAGGTCTGCCCACTCAATCTAAATAATTTCAGCAAACGAAAATATCTTTTAAGCGAACTACGAATTTTTTTGTGAGGCATATCAATCAGATATTTTTCTGCTTTCTCAACATTCCTATTAGAATCTCGCCACGAACAATTCATTTCATCAAGATTAGCGATTCCATAGCCTGTGAGTTTTCCGGTTTCATCAATAAATGAATCATAATAGCTTAAGGCCAATGCACGAAGACTCAAAAAAACTGGGGCTCGCCCATGTAGACCGTCTTCGCGGGAACGACTAATTGCTCCCCATTTTCCTTTTTCACGAAAAATAAAAAGCACATGATCTAGCCCATCTTTACTCTCTAAACTCATAACAAGTGGGGGATAACCTCTATGCTCAAGAATTGCTGCGGCTAAAAATGAAGCCTCTAAACAATGAGCACGTTTTAACTTCCAAGTACTTAATGCAGATCTTACCGATGGCCCTGACTTTTCTTGATTATACGCAAATGTGCGAATGAGTTTTTGAACGGCTTGTGGTGTTGAGTAACGACGGCTAAGATTTTTGAATAAAAGTAAAGAGCCCATAACTTCATTCTAGAAAGCTATGGGCTCAACTAATACTGGGCTTACGACGAGATTTAGGTCGCTTTTTCGTAATAATCGCGAACTTTATAGCGAGAAGCCATAAATACGAATACCAACGATAAAACACCCATTAATGCGGCAAAGAAGAAGAAAAACGTAGCCCCTTCAAACACATTAATTTTTGATACGTAAGCCGTGATCAAATTACCTGCAAAAATCGTCAAAAACCAAAAGCTCATGATCGTACTTTTCATCGAACGGGGTGCTTGGCTGTAAGCAAATTCTAATCCCGTAATTGAAATTAAAACCTCAGACATGGTGATAATCAAATAAGGAATGAATTGCCATGCCACTGAAATTTTTTGACCTTGATCTAAAGGAATTTGCAAAATGCCAACAAAAACAAATGAGAAAGCCGCAAGGATCATTCCCAGTGACATTCTTCTTAAAGGGGTCATTTTGATTTTAAATACTTTTTCAATCAGTGGATTAACCACATAAGCAAAAAATGGAATGAGCAGCATAACCATTATTGGGTTAAGTGCAGAAATTTGTGAGGCTTCAAATTGAATTCCCAATACATTAAGATCCATTTGTTGAGCCTGAAGTACCCAACTGGAACCATGCTGGTCAAAAAGTGCCCAAAAAGCCGTACAACTAGCAAATACTTTAAAGATATTGATAGCCGCTTTTGCTCCAGCTACTTGCTCTTCAGTATATTTGTTTTTTGCGACATCAAGATAACTTTCGCCTGTTTTACGCTTTGCTTGATTTTTCATTGCATAAAACACGATAGGCATGAGGCCCACATCACCCGTTTTTCCAGTTGGAGGAACAATTACATATTGTTTTCGTCCAAGCCAAAAAACGAAAGTTGCTATGGCCATTAATATTCCAGGAATACCAAAAGCCCAACCTGAACCATATCTAGGTAAAACCCAGGGAATCATCAATGTCGAAAAGAAAGAACCAAAGTTAATAGAAAAATAGAAAATATCAAAAACACCCTTCACCAGATGTTTATTTTTCTCATTAAATTGATCACCCACATGGGCTGAAACGCATGGCTTGATACCACCAGCACCTAGAGCTATGAGAGCCAAACCTGCATAAAGACCCTGTTTTGTTTCCCACATAGCCAAAACTCCATGGCCTACGCAGTAAAGAAGGGAAATATACATAATAGTCTTATATTTGCCCCAAAACCGATCAGATATGTAAGCGCCCAGTAATGGAGTAAGATAACAAGCGCTGACAAATAAATGGTAGGTGGCTTTGGCATCAGCTGCTACGAACATGAGCTGATTGATCATAAAAACAGTAAGAATACTGCGCATTCCATAGAAACTAAAACGCTCTGCAGCTTCGTTTCCGATAATATACTTAATCTGTGGTGGTAGTTTGTCTTGTGTGGCTACGGTTCCCATGGCCCCTCCTCAATGAATACAACAATTCGACACCCCTCAAATGGGGGAATCTCTAGTAAAAGAAGTTTGTGGCTAATGGAACTATATAAAAAAGTCAAAGATTTAAGCTACTTTGTGTTTTACCATTCATAAAAAATACTATATATCAGTACCCATCTAACATTAATTTAAACGCATAATTATCGGGCACCTGTCCCCTCTTTGAACAAGAAAAATTAGGTAAGAGAAAGAAGCAAAAACATGGCTGATAAGATTTCACTTGAGCACGTACGTAATATCGGAATTTCCGCACACATCGACTCTGGAAAGACCACTCTTTCAGAGCGTATTTTGTATTACACCGGAAAAATTCATAAAATTGAAGAAGTTCGAGGAAAATCAGGCGTTGGCGCCAAGATGGATTCCATGGATCTCGAAAGAGAAAAAGGGATTACCATTCAATCAGCCGCTACATATTGTGAGTGGAAAAATACCATCATTAATTTGATCGATACCCCGGGGCACGTTGACTTCACTATCGAAGTTGAGCGAGCGCTTCGCGTTTTAGACGGAGCCATTCTTGTTCTTTGTTCTGTTTCAGGCGTTCAATCTCAATCAATCACCGTTGATCGTCAAATGAAACGCTATAAGGTTCCCCGCATTGCATTTGTTAACAAAATGGACAGAGCCGGTGCAAATCCGTTTCGTGTTACTCAACAACTACGTGAAAAACTAGGCCATAACGCACACATGATCACATTACCAATCGGCGCTGAAGATCAATTTGCGGGCATCATTGATCTTGTTGATATGAAAGCTAATTATTATGATGGCGACAACGGAGAAAATATCCGTATTGAATCCATTCCCGCTGATTATCTTGAACAAGCAATGAAAATGCGAGACGAACTTGTTGCCGAAATGGGAAACTTCGATGACCTTGTAGCCGATAAATATCTCAATGGCCAAGCAGTAACAACTGATGAACTCAAAAAAGCGATTCGAACTGCAACATTAAGCTTAAAATTCATTCCTGTAATGACAGGCTCTGCTTATAAAAATAAAGGTGTTCAACTTTTACTTGATGCTATTACAGCTTTTTTACCTAACCCCACTGAAGTAGTTAATGAAGGTTTAGATCAAAATAACAAAGAAGAAAAAGTTGTAATTAAAAATGATCCTGATGGCCCCTTTATTGGTTTGGCATTCAAACTCGAAGACGGTCGTTATGGTCAATTAACATATATGCGTATTTATAGCGGAACCATTAATAAGGGTGATTTTATTTACAATCGCTTTAATCAAGATCGTAAAGTGAAAATTCCACGTCTTGTACGAATGCATTCTGATGAAATGAATGACATCGAATCTGCAAGTGCTGGTGATATCGTAGCTATGTTCGGTGTTGAGTGTGCGTCTGGTGACACGTTTTGTGATGAAGACACACACATTACAATGACTTCTATGTTTATTCCTAATGCCGTTATCTCGCTCGCTGTTTCACCTAAAGATAAAGCCGGGCAAACAAACTTCTCAAAAGCGCTTAATCGTTTTACAAAAGAAGATCCTACACTGCGCGTACATCGCGATGAAGAATCAGCTCAGACTATTATTTCTGGTATGGGTGAACTCCATCTTGAGATTTACATTGAGCGCATTAAGCGTGAGTACAATTGCGAAGTGGTTGCTGGTAAGCCACAAGTTGCTTTCAGAGAAACCATTACCGCGGTTGGTGAATTTGATTACACCCACAGAAAACAAACTGGGGGTTCTGGTCAATTTGCTAAAGTTTGCGGATTCATTGAACCACTCCCATCAGATGCGGTTGAAACTTATGAATTTGTCGATGAAATCGTAGGCGGAGCAATTCCTCGAGAATTTATCCCCGCTTGTGACAAAGGATTTAAAGAACAAATTAAAAAAGGTCCTTTGATTGGGTTTCCAGTTGTTGGTGTTCGAGTAACCATCAATGACGGTTCATACCATGATGTCGACTCATCAGAGATGGCATTTAAGATTGCCGCAATGGCTGCGTTTAGAGAAGCATTCCCTATTGCAAAGCCCATTGTTTTAGAACCAATCATGAAGCTTCAAGTTCAAGTGCCTGAAGAATTTCAAGGTGCTATCATGGGTCAAATCAACCAACGCCGCGGTATGATTATTGGTTCAGCTAACCTTGAAAACTACACGGTTATTGACTCTGAAGTTCCGTTGACAGAAATGTTTGGATATTCAACTGATCTTCGTTCTGCCACACAAGGTAAAGGTGAATTTACCATGGAATTTGCTCGATATGCCGCTGTTCCTCGCAACGTACAAGAAGAGATGGTTGCGACTTATGCGAAAAAACGTGCCGAGGCGAATAAGTAATAAAACCTTAATTTCAAAAGCATGAGGAGATTCAGATGTCAGTAAAACTAAAAGCCGGTGATTTAGCTCCGAGTTTTACACTTAAATCGCAAGATGGACGCACCTACTCACTGTCTGATTACAAGGGCCGCTGGGTAGTTCTCTATTTTTATCCAAAAGATGATACTCCCGGATGCACCAAACAAGCTTGTAGCTTTCGCGATAACTTTGAGAGCTATAAAAAAATGGGGATTCAAGTTTTTGGCATTAGCGTTGACGATGAAACATCACATGATGCTTTTGCCAAAAAATTTCATCTCCAGTTTCCACTTTTGGCTGACACTGAGAAAAAAACAAGCAAAGCTTATGGTGCTTTTTCAAATGAGAAGTACTCAGACCGTTTTACTTTTGTGATTAAGCCTGATCAAACTATTGGGCATATCTTTGAAAAAGTAAACGTAGAGGCTCACGCATCAGAAGTTATGGAAGCCATCGAAAAAGCTAAATAAAAAATCAATGTAGTTGTGATGATGAATTGGATTTGTTTTTTTGATTTGCATCACTTGCATGTGCCAAATTTAAAGTGACTTGTGATTTATCATGAATAGCTTGCTCAGCACTTACTTCTTTTTTAATAGGCAATGTGAAGTGAAATGTCGCGCCCTTACCTATAGTTGATTCTACCCAAATCTTACCTGCATGGCCTTCAACAATTTTCTTACAAATGGCTAATCCGATGCCGCTACCTGGATACTGAGTTCTTGTATGCAGACGTTTGAAAATCTCAAAAATACGATTTGAGTGTTGAGGCTCAATGCCCATTCCATTATCGCTTACTGAAAATGTCCAGAAATCCCCATCTTTGTTGGCAGAAATTTTAATAATAGGATTATCACTACTTCGAAATTTCAGAGCATTTGCCACTAGATTTTGAAACAACTGAAGATACTGAGTTGAATCACCACGAAGTATAGGCAAATCACCAAGTATGATTTTAGCCCCCGTTTCTTCAATGGTCACGGAGAGATTTCTTTTAACTTTCGAAAGTATCTCATTAAAGTCGACCGTATCAGGATCACTAGGTCTACTTGTCACACGTGAAAAGGTGAGCAAATCACTAACGAGCTGTTGCATGCGCTGGGCACCTTCAACCGCAAAACCAATAAAATCTTTTGCATCTTTATCTAGTTTGTCACCATAACGTCGCTCGAGTAATTGAACATAACTAGAAACCATACGCAAAGGCTCTTGAAGATCATGAGAGGCCACATAGGCAAACTGCTCAAGCTCACGATTACTTCTCTCTAATGTCGCGTGTGCTGTGACCACCTCTTGATAGAGCAGAGCATTTTCTACGGCACGTGAAGTTCTATAGGCAATATCTTGAGCTAATATTAAATCATCTTGTTCATAGGCACGATCACTTGAGAAAAAACTTAGAACACCCCATGGTATGCCTCGAACAAAAAGTGAGGCCCCAATATATGATTTAATTTGGAGTTTCTTGAGTAGATCTAGATGCTCCTGATTTTTTGCATTCGCTTCTAAAAGTTGAGTTGTAATTTCTGAAATAAATTGCGAGTTACCAGAGCGAATAACCTCAGCTGATCCAATAGGTGAAGTCATATCTACGGGGTATTTAGTAATAAATTCTTGGACCAAAGAAAGCTTGGAGGGATCTTTGTGAGCCACTGTCACAGGCTCAAGATTGCCATTTTTAAGTGTGAGAACAGAACAAAAATTACTCAGTTTATTAACGGAAAGTTCTGCTACTTTTTTAAGTGTTTCTACAGGGTCTAATGAATTCATTAGATGAGTACTGAGTTCATCTAGAAATTTTCTTTTCTCTTCTACTTGTTTTTGAACTTCGATTTCAGTAGCGGTACCAAACCAGCGAATTAAGTCACCCATTTCATCTTTTACAGCAATGGCTCGACCTAAAAACCAATAGTATTGATTTGTTTTTGATTTCAAACGAAATTCGATCTCAACATCTGATTTATTCTTAACCGCCTCAGTCATTTTTTCTATAAATTGCGGTCTATCAGTCGGGTGCACATTTTCAACCAAAAACTGAGCATTTGATTTTGCTACAGCTCCTGTGAATTGACCCCACTTCTCATTACAAAATTCAATTTCTCCAGATGGTTTTACAATCCATACGATGTGTGGAATTGAGTCAGCAACTTTTTTAAACCGCCTAAGCTCTTCAATTTCAAGTCGAGCTCGTTCATGAATTCTTAACTGTTCTGATTGTTCTAAGATCAATTTATTTTTGCGGTAAAGATCAATAAAGACTGCAACCTTTGAACGTAAGATATGCGGGTCAAAAGGCTTAAGAATATAATCTACACCGCCTGCCTCATAACCTTGATAAATATAATTGATATCTTTATTAATGGCGGTGACAAAAATAATTGGAATGTCTTTAGACTTCTCTCTTTTCTTAATAAGAGATGCTACTTCAAAACCATCCATGCCTGGCATTTGAACATCGAGTAAAATAACCGCACATTCATTAGCTAAAAGATAAGACAGTGCTGCACGACCTGATTGCACTTTAATTAAATTATACTCTGGATCTTTTAAGACGGCCTCTAATGCTAAAAGACCATCCTCTCGGTCGTCGACCAAGAGGATGTTTATTTTCTCAAGTTTTTGTTTAGCAATCAGCTCACTCATGTGAGTGAAGCCGTTTCAGACTTCATGATCCACATGTGAATCATAGCCAAAAGTTTTTCAGGATCAACAGGTTTTGTAATATAATCTGAAGCTCCCGCCTCAATACATTTTTCTCTGTCGCCCTTCATGGCTTTAGCCGTTAGTGCTAAAATAGGTAATTCTTTAAATTGCTCAATATTTCGAATGGCTGCAGTTGCTTGGAGTCCGTCCATTTCAGGCATCATCATATCCATTAATATGAGTTCTACACTTGGGTCTTTTTTAAGTAGGTCTATTCCTTTTTTACCATTTTCAGCAAAGCTCACAATAACACCTTGAGATTCAAGGATAGTAGTTATGGCAAAAATATTTCTCACGTCGTCATCCATGATAAGAATTTTCCTACCGGTGAAATCTGCATTCTTAGGAAGTAGAGGAATAACCACTTCTAGCTCTCTGGTATCAAGAGGTGCTGTCATATCACCGCCAGTGTAATTTTGAGGTAAGTACAATGTGAATGTACTTCCTTTGCCAGGGATACTTTCAACATGAATCACACCGCCAAGAAGCCTTGCAATCTCACGACTGATAGTAAGACCCAGACCTGTTCCGCCGTATTTACGACTCGTGGTTCCGTCAGCTTGTTGAAATGCTTCAAAGATAAGTTTTTGTTTCTCCATGGGGATACCAATACCTGTATCGGTAACAGAGAAGGCTATTACACGACCTGCGCGGGAGAGTGAATCAATACCTAATTGTAGGCTTTTTTCTGCAATACCAATCTTTAAGTCTACACTTCCATGCTCAGTAAACTTATAGGCATTTGAGAGCAGGTTCTTAAGAATTTGATGCAGACGATTGACGTCTGTAAACATTTTCTTAGGAACAGAATCACCAATATGAAAGTTAAACTGTAATCCTTTGTGCTCAGCAACGGGCCTAAAAGTTTGCTCAAGATGTTCTTGAATATCACCCATGAACACATCGCGAGGATCAATTGGCATTTTGCCAGCTTCAACTTTGGAGAGATCTAAAATTTCATTAATAAGAGCTAAGAGATCGCGTCCTGCTGAATATACAGTACTTGCATATTTAACTTGGTCAGCTGTTAGGTTCTTATCTTTATTTTCGGCTAGCATTTTAGAGAGAATCAACAAGCTATTAAGTGGTGTTCTGAGTTCATGAGACATATTGGCCAAGAATTCAGACTTATACTTAGAAATGAGTGACAACTGCTCTGCTTTTTCTTCAAGGGAGCGTGATGCCAACTCGACCTCTTGATTTTTAAGCTCAAGAAGTTTTGCTTTTTCTTCTAACTCTTCAGCTTGTGCTTCAAGCTCAGCATTTGATTTTTTGAGCTCTTGGAGTAGTTCTTCAGTTCTCATACTTGATGCGATCATGTTTAAGATAACACCGATGCTATCCATGAGCTGATCAAGGAAGTTTAGATAGTTAGGGGTAAATGCTTCAAGTGAAGCTAGCTCAATAACAGCTTTAAGTTCACCTTCAAAGAGTACGGGTAAAACTATGATATTATGAGGTTTTGCCTCGCCCAAACTTGAAGACACCTGAACATAATCACTGGGCACTTGGGAGAGTAAAATCTTTTTCTTCTCAAACGCACACTGACCAACTAAACCCTCTTTTAGTCTATATTTACCGCCAACATTCTTACGCTCTGAATAGGCATAACTAGCACTTAATACTAATGAGGTTTCGCCATCTTCCTCACTTTCATTCATAAAGAATGTTCCGTGTTGAGCCTTAATGAGCGGTGTTAATTCAGACATAATAAGTTGAGCAACTGAGGTGATACTTCTTTGACCTTGCATCATACCTGAGAACATAGCGAGATTAGTTTTTAGCCAATCTTGCTCTTGGTTTTTCTGAGTCGTCTCTTTAAGATTACCGATCATCTGGTTAATATTATTCTTAAGAGCCGCAACCTCACCTTCAGCTTCAACTGTAATTGATCGGGTTAAATCCCCTTTTGTAACGGCAGTAGAAACCTCAGCGATAGCTCGAACCTGGGTAGTAAGATTTCCTGCCAGCTGGTTAACGTTATCAGTTAAGTCTTTCCATGTTCCAGAAGCACCAGGAACCTTAGCTTGTCCGCCCAAGATACCCTCAACACCAACCTCACGGGCAACACCCGTAACTTGAGCTGCGAATGTTCTTAGCGTGTCAGTCATTGAGTTAATCGTTTCGGCGAGCGCTGCAACCTCACCCTTTGCTTCGAGTACGAATTTTTGTGAAAGATCACCATCAGCAACCGCTGTAATAACCTTAATAATACCTCGAACTTGTTTTGTGAGGTTTGAGGCCATGAAGTTAACGTTATCTGTTAAGTCTTTCCAAGTACCAGAAGCACCAGGAACTCGCGCTTGACCTCCGAGTTTTCCTTCAACACCAACCTCTCGAGCAACTGTTGTAACCTGATCGGCAAATGTACGAAGTGTGTCAGTCATTGAGTTAATCGTTTCAGCAAGGGCTGCAACCTCACCCTTTGCTTCAAGTACGAATTTTTGATTTAAATCACCATTCGCAACCGCCGTAACAACTTTAATAATACCTCGCACTTGTTTTGTGAGATTTAAGGCCATGAAATTAACGTTATCTGTTAAGTCTTTCCAAGTACCTGAAACCCCTTTAACATCAGCTTGTCCGCCTAGTTTTCCTTCAGTACCAACCTCTTTAGCAACTCGAGTAACCTCAGCCGCAAATGAATTGAGCTGATCCACCATTGTGTTAATTGTGTTTTTAAGTTCAGAGATCTCACCCTTAGCATCAACTGTAATTTTTTGTGATAAGTCACCTTTAGCAACCGCTGTTGTAACTTTTGCGATGTTACGA
>JAWXAT010000057.1 GCA_034439615.1 Oligoflexia bacterium
CTTAGAACCCAAACTCGCCATTTTAGATGAAACCGATTCAGGTTTAGATATCGACGCTTTAAAATCAGTCGCCGAAGGCGTAAATGCTCTTCGAAGTTCTGAGAGATCAATGATCGTCATCACTCATTATCAACGACTTTTAGATTATATTGTTCCTGATTTTGTTCATGTCCTTTCAGACGGAAAAATTGTAAAATCAGGAGATAAATCTCTTGCTCTTGAATTAGAAGAAAAAGGTTATGCCCCATCATCTCAAGGGGTACATTAATGACCATGCCTACCCTTTCTTTTTCTGATTCATTTGACGTCATCAAGACGCGCAAAGAATCAAGCTGGCTTCAACAAGTACGCCTTCATGCTTATGACCGCTATTTGACTTTGGGTTTACCAACTACAAAAGATGAACAATGGCGTTACACAAGCCTTTTAGAAATGTCTAAAAACTCATTTAATATTCAGACCAAAGCTGATTTAAAAAAAACAGATGTGAAAATTTCTGATATTAAAAGGTTTCTCTTTAGTGAACTCACATGTCATCGACTTGTATTTGTAGATGGTGTCTTTACACCGAGTCTTTCACAAATAAATACTCTACCTCCTGGTGTAACACTGAGTAATCTTCAAGAGGGTATTGAAAAACATGGTCCGATACTTAAAGATTACATAACAAGCCTTAATCAATCTTCAGAAGGTGCTTTGCAAGCACTAAATCTTGCCCTCATGACCGAAGGTGTGGTCTTGCACCTTGATAAAGAAGTCACTCTAGGCTCACCACTACATCTTGTTTATGTTTCAACCGATAGTGATCAACCTAAAATGTCTCACCCGCGCAATATCATTATTGCTGAACAAGAAAATCAAGCCATCATCATTGAAAGTTATGTTTCACTAGGAAGCCCTGTTTCTTTGACCAATACGGTAACCGATCTTATTATCGGGCCAAATTCAGTGCTTGATCACTACCGGATTCAAGAAGAAAGCTCCAACGGGTATCATGTGGCGCGCCTTAATTCGCTACAAGCTAGTAATAGCCAAGTTAACTCCCATAATTACTCTTGGGGAGGTAAACTTTCACGTAACGAAATTTTAATAAAACTCAATGCTGAAGGCAGCGAATGTCATCTTCACGGTCTTTATACGGGTAAAAACTCACAACATACTGACAACCACACTGTGATTGAACATCTTAAGCCCCATACAAAAAGTGTTGAGTCATACAAAGGTATTCTCAATGACAAATCTCGCGGTATATTTAGCGGAAAAATATTTGTAAAAGCTGATGCTCAAAAAATCGACGCTCAGCAGAGCAATAAGAATCTTTTACTTTCAGATGATGCCACTGCAAACACGCGCCCTCAGTTAGAAATTTATGCCGATGATGTGAAATGCAGCCATGGCGCAACAATTGGTCAGCTTGATTCTGAAGCACTATTTTTTCTTCGTGCACGTGGCATTGGCCTTAAAGAGGCCAAACATATTTTAACTTTAGGATTTGCAAGTGATGTATTTGATAAAGTACGTATTCCTGCTGTGAAAACGTATCTTGAGGGCCTTCTCAGGGAAGTCTTGTGAGTTATAACATAGAAAAAATTCGTAAAGATTTTCCGATCCTGCACCAACAGGTTCATAAACGCCCATTGGTATATCTTGATAACGCTGCCACATCTCAAAAACCTCAATGTGTTATTGATTCAATGAGCAAGTATTACCAACACGATAATGCCAATGTTCATCGAGGTGTTCACGATTTAAGCGAGCGTGCTACACGTGATTATGAAAATGCGCGCATCGTGATTAAAAAATTCATCAACGCTCGAGACACCAAAGAAGTCATATTTGTTCGCGGCACGACTGAAGGGATCAATCTTGTCGCAAGTACTTATGGTAGACGCAATATCAAACGAGGCGATGAAATTATTATTTCAGTAATGGAGCATCATTCTAACATCGTGCCCTGGCAAATGCTCTGTGAAGAGACCGGTGCTGTTTTAAAAGTTGTACCCGTCAATGCTGCAGGCGAATTCTCAATGTCTGATTATGAAAAGCTGTTAAATCCGAAAGTAAAATTTGTTTCAGTGGTTCATATTTCAAATGCTTTAGGTACAATTAATCCAGTTCAAGAGATCATTGAAAAAGCACACAAACTAAATATTCCAGTGCACATTGATGGCGCTCAAGCAGCACCTCATTTACAAATCGATGTTCAAGTACTTGATTGCGAATTTTACACAATCTCGAGCCACAAAGCATACGGGCCAACAGGTGTTGGTGTACTTTATGGCAAAGAAAATTTGCTTGAACAAATGCCTCCCTATCAAGGCGGCGGAGATATGATCAGCACAGTATCATTTGATAAAACTCTCTATAACATTTTGCCCTATAAGTTTGAAGCTGGCACCCCTAATATTGCAGGGGTCATTGGTTTTGCTAAAGCACTTGAGTATATTACTGAAATTGGATTAGAAAACATAGCTCGACATGAAAATGAACTTTTAGAATATGCCACACGTGAAATTTCAAAAATAAGTGATGTTCGTTTAATCGGTACTGCTCAAAAAAAGGCCAGCGTGCTTTCTTTTATGATCAAAGATATTCATCCCCATGACATTGGAACAATTTTAGATCGTGAAGGTGTGGCCATCAGAACAGGGCACCACTGCGCTCAACCTTTGATGTTGCATTTTGAAGTACCCGCCACTGCACGCGCTTCTTTTGGAATGTACAACACGATGGCTGAAGTAGACACGTTCATCCGCGCTGTTCGTAAAGTGCAAGAGGTGTTTAAATGAGTGAATTAAGAGATCTCTATCAAGAAGTTATTATTGATCATTCAAAACGCCCTAGAAATTTTCATAAAATTGCAAACACAAGCCATAAAGGCGAAGGATACAATCCACTTTGCGGTGATAAAGTGAACGTTTATCTTGAAATAAAAGATGGCAAAATAATTAATGCAGCGTTTGAAGGGTCAGGATGTGCTATTTCCACAGCTTCTGCCTCAATGATGACTGACATCATGAAAACTAAATCTATAGTTGAAATTGAAGCACTGTTTAAGAAATTTCAAAACCTTGTAACAGGCCTTGGCAATAGCAGTGAAGGCCCTGATTTAGACAAATTAGAAATTTTTGAAGGAGTAAGCGAATTTCCCGCAAGAGTGAAATGCGCCATACTCCCCTGGCACACAGCAATGCTTGCATTAAAACAAGAAAACACAGTAGCAAAAACAGAATAACAAAAAGGTATGACCAAATGTTACATGAAAAAGTAAAACTAAAAAGAGATACATCCGCCATTCAAATCCCTAGTGGAACAGTAGTAACTCTTGCACTTGGCACACAAGTTACGATTACCCAATCTTTGGGTGGTTCTTATACTGTCATTTCAGAAGATGGTTTTATGGCGCGGATTAATGCTGAAAACGCTGATGCATTAGGTAAACAACCCTCAGATATCAAAACCTCAGCTACTGATAAAACTCAAGAACAAGTTGGGCCACTCACTCAAACCCAAATTGAAGAAAAGGTTTGGGAGCAGCTTAAAACCTGTTATGACCCTGAAATACCTGTAAATGTCGTTGAACTTGGACTGGTTTATGAATGTAAAGTCACAGCCATTGATGATGGTTTTGACGTCGCTGTTGTCATGACTCTTACAGCCCCTGGTTGTGGAATGGGCCCAGTACTTGCCGGTGAGATTGAAAGTAAAGTGAGAGATATCCCCGGTGTGAAAACGACTCACGTTGATGTTGTATTTGATCCAGTTTGGGAGCAAAGCATGATGTCAGAAGCTGCAAAACTTCAATTAGGATTTTTTTAATTAATTACCTTAAGCAAATCAGCGGCACATTTTTGTGCGAGCCTTTCTCTTTCTTGAGAAATTTTAAGTAAGATGTCTTCACCTTCAGCCGTCGGCAATAGTTCTGTGAATGAAGCAATCACTGAAGAAATCGCAGCTTGAAGAGGCATTAAGTCTAAAAGTGGTGGATTTTTCATTTCAACAAGTGCTTTTCTAGCTTCAGGAGTTTTTGTTCGATCCCAAAGCCAACTCAATAAAATTTTTCCTCGAAATTCAGCTGCTAATTTTCCATCTGGCGAGACATTCAAAGGTGCATTTGCAAAGTGAACTTTTATTCTCACATTAAAACCAGGAATAACCTCAGCTTTGTTATTAATCCAAAAGCCCCAGTGTTCGGCTAATCTCAGGGCATCATAAATTAACTGAGCTTGTTTTAAAGTTTTAAACTCATCAACTTCCCAGCTCAAAACAAGTTTTTCTACTGTTGTGGGATCGTTTTTTAAGGCTGAATCAATTTGATCTAATGAAGTTACAGTAATTGAATCTGCAATCACAAGTTGAGAGAATGCTAAAACCAGCGTGAAAACAATCGCAACTTTATTGATACTTAGGCTTTTCATATGACTCCCTAGTAAGCTTATAGGGAGTATATCTATGCAAGAACATGCCAAAACCGAGGTCTTTCACTTAGATTATGAGCATGAATTAGAAGTAAAAAAGTCAGTGTGAATAAAAAAAATACAGCTTTAGACGTAATCACCCCTCTTGATCTTTTCTACTAATATTTTCTCAGGCATGATCGGGTCTCTTGGATTGACGGTGAAAAACGCTTGTTGCTCACAACGTCGCTTGTTTTTGAGTAGCCATTTTAAAATTTCAGCCACGTCTTTGTTTCGCTTATCTTTAAAAAATGGATCATTTTTTAAAGCATCATCGGCTTTTTTAAGAGCTCGAACTTCTTGAATGTCATTTTCTCTTACTGGGTAGTCATTAAGATCATATTTTTTAATGTCTGCAGGTAGTACTCCTAAAAATCTAACTTCAGGGGCCGAGAAATCAGAATTACGAATCAAACTTGCGGCAGAACCTGCTTTGAGAGTTCTATAAATATTTTGCATTGTGTACGCGTCGAGATCTCCGAAAAAATAAATAGGAACCTTCAATTGATCTTGAATAAGTCGACACCAACCGCGAACAGCGTTACTGGGAACACCTTGAGCACCCATCAAGATTGCATTGTTTCGCTTGCAAAATCCGTTGGCTACTAACGTATTTGCCGTACCTTCAGATTCTACAACTAGACAATAATCAATTTTCTTACGAGCCTTGAGCTGTAAACTTTGTGGTCTATTTTTAGGCTGAAAAGGGCTTGTACCAAGTGTACTTAAATCAACAACAGCTTTATCACCGTCGGTCATTGTCTCTGTTACTACAAGTTGATTGCAATAGGTTTGACCACCGCGATCGTTGGCGTAACAATTGAGTTCTTCTCGATAACATTCCATCATCTCGCAAATAAAATCGATAATAGAATCACTTTCATCTTGGTCAGCAAAATCTAAAGGTTTAAGAGCCGGATTATGTTTAATTTCACCCTTACTGATGTAATAAAGCTCACGCTTTGTATTCACCGCACCTGTATCGATATTACGCAGTATGATCTCTAGCATGAATATCGCTCGAGACATTTTTTGAACAGATGAAACGTTAAGTTCAGTGCGAACTTTTTTACCACCGGGTGTGAGATACCCAACTTTAAAATCGTATCTACAATTATCAAGTGAACATTTCGTTGCTTCTAAAATGGGACGTTTTGCGTTTTCAAGATCTTTAAGTAAGACCTGACAAAGATTTTTTGAAACCTGAACAATATCTTGTCCTTTTGCCATTTTTCTTTCCTCTTACTTACGAACGCTTGGTTGAAGTTTTTTTTTGCCTTTTTTATCTTTAGTTTTAACTTTTTCTATTTTGACTTTATTATTTTTAACTTTTTTATTTTTCCCTTTTTCAGCCTTGGTTTTACCTTTGGCATCAACTGCACCGGGAATCTCCTCATCTGCTGGCCCTGTAGCATCCAGACTTGCGCCTTCATCATCGATACCAAGAATTAATTTTTGCTTATCTGCTAAAGCCTGCTTGCCGACAACTGCATCTGCTAATTCTTGTTTAGCTACTTTAGTGTCGCGACCCAAGAGTTTCATCAACCCCTCTTCAGCTTTTTTCTTTCTAGCGGGCGACGCATCTAAAATACGTACGAGCCCTTCGACTAAAATAGGGCCAAATTGCTCGATATGGCGCAATTTATTCTCTAAATCAAAAGCACGATCTTCAGCTCGAATATGTCGCGAGAGTTTTTGCCCTGCTTGTATCAGCGCAAGGCGTAATTCATTTACCAACTCATCTGAAGCATCGACCGTTTCTTTTGATGCGTTCTTAAATTTAATAAATGGTGACACAAGACTAATCGCAATAACGTAGGGGCCGTAAGGAATACTGTCTTTAGGTTGCACTAACCCATATGTACGCCAGTTCACACTTTCGATGGCCTTAACAATCGCACACGCTGACTTGTCAAATTGCAAAGGAACTCGATTTGCAAACCGCAACACCTGAACAGATGAATCTGTCGACCCAACTGATCTTTCTTTAAGGCGCGCAATTGCAACTTCAACAACCACAGGTTTAAAATCACAAATTGTGGGTTTTCTTGTAACAACGCTAAAAAAATCGACATCACCTAGGCGCTGAATGCTTTTTGAAAGAGCTTCTTCTCCGATTGTTAAAACCGATTTTGTACTTGGAGACATTAATTGAATTTTTTGGAGCGTAGAATAGACTTCTTTAAAGTCACCTTCTTTTGCATTATCAACTGACTGTGTAAGCATGGGGCGTTTAAGACCTGCGGCAACGAGTTCTTTAAGTGTACCTTCGTGAACTCGTGAGAATCCTTTTTTCAAGAAATCACCAACACTCACTCGCCCAAATAAATGAGAGTGCGCAATAAATTCGCCAAGCTTCATTGTATGTGGATGTGGTGATGTGGCCTCTGGAATATCAGGAACAGTGTTTGATACTCTTTCAATTGTTACTTCATCTTGATCTAAAAGTTTGTAGTGCAAGGTAAGATGCGGGTTCACAAGTGTTGTACCGGTAAGATAAGTGAGAAGACCACCTTCACCACCGACTTGTGCTCTTCCGTCGATGAGAAACTCTACAGAAACTCCATGAGGGCGATCCCACTTAAGAGTTTCTTTATTTTTCATCACACCTTTATTGTGTTTAATATCAACTTCAATGGTTGCAGAAATTGCTAAGCGCATTGATTTTGTTTTACTGATGACTTTAACACCTGTGGCATTTGTCATTTGAGCCCAAGTAGTGGCAGCTGAAATACCGATACCTTGTTGGCCACGAGAGCATCTTCCACGGCCAAATTTTGAGGAGGCAAGATATTCGCCAAATACTCGAACTAAATCGTCACCTTCTAAGCCGGGACCATTATCTTCTACTTTGACTCGAACGAGATCTGAATTTTTAAGACTACCGACTCCAACTTTTTCTATGATGACATTGAGTTCTGGTAAAATACTTTCTTCTTCACAAGCATCAAGTGCATTATCTACAGATTCTTTGAGTGTTGTTAATATTGCTTTTGTTTGTGATGAGAATCCGACTTGTTGCAAATTTTTAGCAAAATATTCGGCCGTACTACTTGATGTTATGTTCTTTGCCACAGACGCCCCTTGTTGCCGGTGTGTTACTCATATCGCGTTACACACACTATTGTCTTGAGTTTACATTTAATCTGGCAACTTGGAGTTTATTTGAAGAGAATCCAATTGGCAACAGGGAGCTTACCGTTTGGGATACTAGACTAAAATCCCCGCGGAATTACGCTGCAGCGTATCAGCACCCGCTATTAGCTGCGACGATTGCCGCCTGAAGCCATTTTGTTTTTCTGAAGGCGAAGATCTCTGAGTTGTTTGTTAAGCGCTTCTTGTTTTTTCTGTAATCGAGATTGCGCGGTACTCGCTTTAGCAAAGCGCACTTTTACTTCTGACATTTTAATTCGAATATCCTGACGCTTTTGGGTGAGATCTTCTATTTTGGCATTAAGTGATTCAATATTTCTTTCTTTTACTTCGGTTTGTGCCTGAAGCTTTGTTAATTGCTGGGATTCCTGTGATAGAGCCTGACTTTCGCGCTGAACACGTTCGTTTTTCTTCTGAATTGATCTGGCAGTTGCTTCGTTGCGATTTTTTAACATCTGAAGCTTTGCTTTTGCTTGTTTGATTTCATTTTGAAGACGCCCGGCTTCACGAGAATTGAATTGATCATCTTGCTTGAGCTGATCTACTTGAGTTTGTTCAAACTCAGTTTCCATTTGAACTTCCGCCAGTTCATCCATGGCAGGATTCTCTGTGCTCGCCTTTGCATTAAACGTCAAACCCGCAACAACAAACAAAACAACTACAATATACTTCATAACAACTTCCTTCAACTTTCATAACGCATTTCACGCGTCCAATTCAACTAGCCAATGGCTCTAAATCTTAGAGTACATGCCGAATCATCGCAATTTCAATGCCGCCTCTGAGAGCAAACTAAAGGGAGATAGGTTGTTTGTACGGTGAAGAATTTACTGCCCGGCTACGTTTTTGGGCTCTAAATTGGGTATTGCCTCTTGTTTTGTAGCTCTTGCGCCAGTTTAAAAATCTTTAAAATTTTCCGCGCTGGCGCGGGTGAATTCAGCCTGCTTACGGTTGGAGAATTCACTGCCATTGTGATGCGATAGCACTGAACACGATGTGATCTACGAAATGATCGTACAGCCATTCATTATCACGCAGAATACCCTCACTCTTCATACTCAGGCTCTTTGGAATTGCTTGACTTGCAGTGTTGCCGGTGGCGCATCTAATTTCTATTCTATTTAAACTAAGTTTTTTGAACGCATGGTCTATCAGTATTTTTGTGGCTTTCTTTGCAAAGCCTTGGCCTGTAAACTCTTGCCCAACCCAGTATCCAATCATCGCTTTTTTATTCATAAAATCTATATCTCTTAAATTAATGATTCCAGCGATTTGGTCTTGGTTCCAAATTAAAAAACAGAGCGCTTTATTATCTTTAATTTCAGAAAGAGTTTTGTTTATAAATTTCCCCAGATCATCTTCAGTCTTAGTGACATCGAGCCAGCCAAGCCATTCACGTAAGTAGATGCGATTCTTGTCGATGAGTTTCATAAAGTGAGAGCAGTCCCGCTGTTCAATTTGTCGTAGTTCTAATTGTGAATTTATTTGAAGATTGTCCATGACTCGAAGTTATCTAGGGCAAGTGTTTTGAGCAACAACTAAATGCTAAAGGTATTAGTGGTATCAAAAGAGATTAACATTAAAATTTGATTTTAATATTTATAAGTTTTGTCTTTATTTAAATAGATAAAGATAAAGATATAATCTTTAAGTAAATTTTTTCAAAAAAGATTATTAGCTGAATATTAATATTACAAATCTAATTCCAATAACAAAATAGCTTTTTTAAAAAATTCCTCTTGACCTGTTTTACGATTCAATAAGAAGAGCTGTGCCGGGCAATTAAAAGAAAGACTTTTGTTTTAAATTCTGCGCGAAAAAGATGCCGTGGTGACTGTTTTAGCGCTCGTCTCAATAATTTTAGCTATGCAGCGAATGGTATTTAGATTTTCTCAAATTTAGCATTTTAAAACCTATGGTACTCTTCATTGGACCTTAAATTTCAAGGGTTTTTAAACAGAGGGGGAAATCAATGATCAATTTAAAATCCATAAACGACGATGTTTTACTCAATGAGACACGGAAACTTGTTCAGCAGGAACGAGAGATTTTGTCTCACATACTTCATCATCTCCGAGAAATTGAAAGACGCAGGCTTTTTTCAAAATTAAAGTACAGCTCTCTTTTTACCTATGCCCTCAAAGAGCTAGGTTATAGCGAAGATCAAGCCTATAGACGCATTCAGGCAATGCGACTTTTAAAAGAACTTCCAGAGATTGAAGAAAAAATTAATAAGGGCTTACTTAATTTAACTCATCTTGGTATGGCTCAGTCTTTATTTAAAAGAGAAGAAAAGATCCAGAGAGCCTTTTCAAAGCTTGAGAAAATAGAAGTTCTAGAGAAACTAGAAAACACCTCAAAGCTGGAAGCTGAGAAAATTGCTGTTTCTTTTTCAACAAACCCAGTTGTTCCAATCGAAAAAGTCAGAACTATTTC
>JAWXAT010000058.1 GCA_034439615.1 Oligoflexia bacterium
GACTTTTTATAAATAAATACTTCAAACGTTTTGCTAATCGAATTCATTATCGTAATTTAGATGTAACATCATGGAAAGTGATCATGATGCATAAATTTAAAATAAAATATGAAAAGAAAAATACTCATCGTGCCTTGGATGACATTCAAGAAAGTATTGGTGAGTTACAATTTTATTTAAATCATTTTCAAAAAAAGGAGACTCCATGAAATTTTTTATCATAATGCTAGCCTTGGTGGGGCTTACCGCCTGCAATCAAACTCCCAAGAGCGATTTAAAAACCGACAAAGCAAAAGCCAGTTACTCAATTGGTCAGCAAGTTGGTGGGAATTTTAAAACCCAAGAAGTAGATTTAGACATTGCGGCCTTCTCGATGGCCGTTTCAGATGTGATCGCTGGAAAAAAGCCCGCACTCACAGCTGATGAAATGCAAAAAGCCATGATGCAGTTTCAACAAACACGTATGGATAAAACCAAAGTTGCAGCTGAAAAGAGTAAAGCCTCAGCTGTTGCGTATCTTGAAAAAAACAAAACTGTTGAAGGTTTCAAAGTCACGGCCTCTGGTTTGCAATACAAGGTGGTCACAACAGGTAAAGGGCCAACACCTAAAGACAAAGATTTCGTAATGGCTCACTATTCAGGCAAACTCACAGATGGAACAGAATTTGACAGTTCATACAAACGTGGTCAACCTGCAGAATTTCCAGTAATGGGCGTAATTCCCGGTTGGACGGAAGCCTTGAAGATGATGAAGGTTGGCGATAAATGGCAACTAGTCATTCCACCTGAGCTCGCTTATGGCGAGGGCGGCAGACCCGGCATTCCACCAAATTCAGTTTTGGTTTTCGACATTGAACTTGTTGGGATTAAAGGGAAGAAGTAATTTTAAAATTTGAAAAAATGCAAAGGGCTGACTTGTAAATGAGTTGGCCCTTTTTATTTCGCAGGCAAGATTCTATTCACTAACTCTGCAACCCAATCTGTTCCATGGGAGGCAATGTACCCCCAATGCCCACCAAATCTTGTTCTATGGGTCATGACGAATTCAGAACTAGAAGTAACATCGACAAATCTTTTGTAATGAGCATACGGAACAATAGGATCATTTTTTGCGTGTATTACAATCAACGGAACTTTTAATTTATTTATATTCTTTAAAAATATCACTGAACTTGTCTTAAGGTAACTCTCAACGGACTCAGTCTCTACCTCTGGATTCCATGGAAATAAATTTTCTAAAGTTCGGCTCTTAATATTTTTTGTCGTTTGCGCACTTAATCGTGCATGAAAAAGATTATAAAAGCGCTGACCAGCATTGTTTGAACTTAAAATCTTATCTTCCGCCTTCAACTTAAGCATAACCTCAGATCTCAGAGTTGCTTTGTAATGCTTAAGGGCACTCTTAATGATCTGATTTCCTGTCCATGATAATTTGCAGCCAGATGAATTCTTCAACGAATAATTAAACATATTCAAAACACAATCTGTTAACTCATCATGATGAGTGACGCCACTAAAGCTAATCGCTGATTTAAATAAATCTGTTCCCAAACGCTGATCTTCTACAAGGGCATGCATCACAGCGGCCCCACCCAAGCTCACACCCAATAAATGCAGCGTTGTATGTGGAATTGTCTTATCGGCTGATATTGCTTTAGCCAATTGCACAAGTGCACGGCCCTCGTCATAACCGCCCAAACTTAAACTCTCATTAAGTGAATAAAATCCAGCACCAGAAATTGAATCAACAACCAAAACATTGGCCCTTAATTTATTAGCTAGTACAACACCTCGAATAAAAGCCGAACCAGCACTTGACCATCGATCTGATAATGAACCAAAATTTGCTATAATTAACGGTCTTGGAGTTAACCCTTGAGCATCTTGCATAAACAAGAGCCCGCCCATTAGGCTTCCGTCATCTAAAACAAACTCTCTCAAATTTTCAGTGTAACGATCATAAGGCACATCAATAAGATTTGGAGCTGCCGTTCCTATTAAACCCGACCAACCAATAAGCGCTGGGTCAGATTGCGGAGGGTTTGGCAATGGTTTAGCCGATGAATAAGATAAGAATAAAGTCAGTATTAATGTAATCATGCAAGCGGCAGAGGTGCAAAGCAGTGCCAAGACTTAAACCGAATTAAACTGACTCAATCGAGTAGTAATTTGGTGCCACTTTTAAATTAACTGTCAAAATTTCATTGCCTCGACACCACCACCAAGGGTAGCTTCCCACCGATATCAATAACTTGTTTTTTTAAGGAGACTACCATGACAAACGATAAAGCATTTATTCCCCAGCTCTTTAAAGAAAAAGGCGCTTCGCGAATTCATGATGCTTTAATTGTTGGTTCAGGTGCCGTTTTAATCTCCCTTTTAGCACAAGTTAAAATCATGCTCCCCTACACTCCCGTTCCAATCACTGGTCAAACTTTAGGCGTAGGGCTTGTCGCACTTTTATTGGGCTCAAAAAGAGGCACAGCTTCTGTACTCATTTATCTACTGATGGGTACATTTGGTTTACCAGTATTTGCTGGGGGCCGCGCGGGCATGATCTGGGGCTCAACAACGGGTTATCTTTTAGGAATGGTTGGTGCAGCCTATCTTGAAGGTTGGCTCGCTGATCGCGGCTGGTCATCTCGCTTTAGTACCACTTGGCTTTCTGGAATACTCGGCAGTGTTGTGATTTTTGCAAGTGGTTTAGCCATGCTCTCATTTTTCGTACCTACAGAAAGTTTACTAGCAGCAGGATTATTTCCATTTATTGCAGGGGATTTGATTAAAACTTTCTTAGCTGCAGGTATTGTTACGGGCACTCAGAAATTTTACTCTCAAAAATGATCAAAAAAAATCTTCAAGGTAGAAAATGAAAGATATCCCACCAGAAAATCAGCTTAAAGATACGCTTCGCAATCTTCAAGATGCGTTAAATGAATGGGATAAAATACCTGATAACGCCGAATCTGAAATGGATAAGTTTCGTAAAAAAACTCAGGAGCTTGTTAAACGGCTCAACGAGCAGATTAAAGCACTTGGCCTATAAAAAACGTCTAAAAGTTAATCAATTGTACAAACATTAACATCAAATTTCCCTTAAATATTAGTTACATACCGAATCATTAAGGAGTATTATCAATGTAACGCATAGCAATGAACTGGAGTTTATATGAACAAACAAATCTTTATAATACTCGCTGGAATTCTAATAACTGGTACTGCCATGGCAGCACTCATGAACGATAAAATGAAGACCACGGTGATGTGTAAAGATGCTCGTATTGCTATGAATGGTGGCCTTGCAACTGGCATTGAAGTGGGTGGCCTCAAACGTCACACCGCTGTAACCCTCTATACTCAAAAAATCAACGGTAAGACCACCCTTGTTAAACAAGGTAGCTTAAACGTTTCACATTTTATTCCCACTCAAAGTGGCGTTAATCAAGACAAATACACAGGCGAAAATATTGAGCTCACCGTTTCTCGCGTTAAAGATCAACGCTCAGGAAAGTATCCTGCAAGCATAAAAGCAAATCTCGAAGGTCAGAAATTCGCTGCCAACCTTCTTTGTCATTCAACACGATAAAATTATTTGATTTTGGAAAACTTCAATGCAGGATGATTTTTAATAATCCAATCCAATGCCCATTCGTTTTCAAAGAGAAATACTGCGCAGCCATCACGGTCTTCGATACGACGATTATCACTTCTCATGGCAATTTTTTCTATCTCAGCCTCTGGGCCTTCTACCCAACGAAGCAGATTATAACTGAGGCGCTCAATACGAACATCAACACCATACTCAGATAGTAATCGGTACTGAAATATTTCAAATTGCAGCACACCCACCACACCCAAAATAGGAGCTTGATCACCCACATATTTTTGTCTGTAGACTTGAACAACACCCTCTTCACGCAATTGATCAAGACCCTTTTGAAATTGTTTGCGCTTCAACGGATCAACACAAATAACATTTGCAAAAAACTCTGGAGAAAATTGCGGAACACCTTGATACGTAACAAGGGCCCCCACCGAAAGTGTGTCACCAATTCGCAACTCACCACTTGTATCAATTAGACCAACAATATCGCCTGGAAAGGCCTCTTCAATAATCTCACGCTCTTGAGCAAAGAGATGAAAAGGCTTATTAAGTTTAAATTCTTTTTTAAGCCTTGAATGTTTAACACCCATTCCTCGAGTGAATTTTCCAGAACATACCCGCATAAACGCAACACGATCACGATGGAGCGGGTTCATATTGGCTTGAACTTTAAATATAAAACCTGTGAAATTTTCTGAACTGGCTTCAATTTTACCTTTATCACTGAGTCTGGCTGAAGGAGACGGAGCAATTTCAATAAATCGATCTAAAAAATGCTCAACTCCAAAATTATTCATCGCACTCCCGAAAAACACAGGGCTCAATTGACCAGCTAGGACGCGATTAATATCAAAAGGGTCACCGGCAAGTTCTAATAACTCTAAAGCCTCTTGAAACACGGGTTCGTCCATACCTGAAACACGAATTGATTCTAATTTTGTTTTTGCATTGGCTTCGCCGCTTTTTTGAAAAAGTAAAACCTGATTTGACTGACGATCATAAACCCCTCGAAAATCAGCTCCCATACCAATGGGCCAACTCATAGGGCAAGATCTGATACCCAAAACTTTTTCTAACTCATCAAGTAAATCAAGTGGGTCACGACCATTGCGATCAAGTTTATTAATGAATGTGAAAATGGGAAGACCACGCATACGACAGACTTCAAAAAGTTTTCTTGTTTGCGGCTCCACACCTTTAGCGGCATCTATGAGCATGACTGCAGCATCAGCCGCAGTGAGAGTACGATAAGTATCCTCAGAGAAATCTTTATGCCCAGGCGTATCGAGTAAATTTATTCGAAATCCTTTATATTCAAACTGTAGAGCACTCGTACTGATAGAAATTCCACGTTGCTTTTCGATTTCCATCCAATCAGATGTGGTATGTTTTTGATTAGTCTTTGCTCTGACGGCTCCTGCTTGGCGTATAGCACCGCCATAGAGCAAAAGCTTTTCTGTTAAAGTCGTTTTACCAGCATCAGGATGAGAAATAATGGCAAAAGTTCTTCGTCTTGTAATTTCTTTAATTTGATCTGCACTTTGCATAACCCGTGGACTATAGAGGAGTTATGTACCCAAGTAAATGATGAGTTAGCATCTTTATAAGATTACAGAAGAAAAATTCCGGATTTTGATTGTTTATTCATTTGATGGCTGTCGCTTTTCTTTATCATTGAGCTCAATCTCTTTTTGTTTTTTTGCCAGGGCTTCTTCTTCTTTTACCTCTTTAACAGAGCTACGCAATACAAACGATTTTTGCATAGCCTTAAGCACAATCACACTTCATTAAGCGCTTCAACAGCACGATGGGTAGCCTTTGGCATTTCTGGAGCCATGCTTTGTATGGCTGGCATGAGTTGATTTAAAGTTTGCATAACAGTACTTGTTGTACGCACAATTTCAGAAATATTTTTAGCCATATCAGGGGATGATTTTAAAATCTTATTCATCTCTAGTGTAGTTTGGGCCAAGTTTTCAACTGCCATTTGAAGGTTCTTATTATGCGTCATTTGTTGACTCATGCTAGAAAATTGAAGTGATGCATTATTTAAATTATCTAATAATGGCGCCATGCGATCAAACATTTTAACGAGCGATTCAGTGCGCTTAGGGTCTATAAAAGCTTCGGCAAGAGATTTAAGACTAACAGCTACTTCGCTAAATGTTTTCATATAAGGCGCTAATGCGCGACCATCGAGAGATTCAAGAATATCAAAACTTAATTCTGAACGAATTTGTCCGCCAGGAGCTAAAGATTTCGCCGAAGAAGTTCCTACAATGAGATCAAGGGCTTTATCGCCGATAATAAATGGTCTAACAACGCGAATGAGAGAATCTTCTTTAATGCGCTCTTGGATTTTTTTTAGAACACTGATGGTAGCAATAATTTGTCCATCATTTTGAATCTCTACAGATTCGACATGTCCTATTTTAAGATCCGTCATTTCAACTTTTGTACCCGGAAATACTCCCTGTGCTCGCTCAAAACTCACTGTGTATTTAACATGAGAAGCAAACCAACCTTGTTTGTAAACCACAACACACAAAGTGACAGCGATTCCAAATAAAACTGTTGCCATAAAACCACCAGCAATTTTTTCAGCTCGGGTGAATTTAACTTTCAAGTCACTCACGCGACCTCCTGTTGGTGATATTCTTCAGAAACAATATTCCCATTTTTTAAATATATTTTTTTATAATCGAGGCCATTGAATAATTCAGGCCCATCTGATGAAATAAGCATACATGTACTTTTCTGTTTTTCGATAATCCAGTTTCGTAATACATTTAGAATTGGAAGCCCAATAGCACTTGCAGGGTCATCAAGTAAAATCACACTGGGCTGTGCAATGAATGTTCGCGCCAGACATGTCCATTTTCTAACACGGCCCGGAACCTTAATTGGATATTGATTGAGATAGTTTTGGAGTTGAAAAAGTTCAATCATGAATTTCATAGTTTGCTGGGTATCATCGTTTGTTGTTCGATGATATTGATGGTACAGCTGAAGATTTTCTTTAATTGTGAGTGAATTAATTAGTCCGCCAAACGCAAATCCATAACCAATACTTTTGCGAAAGGGCAAAAATTCTTCATAAGTCATTTCATAAATACTTTTGCCATTGATAAGACAACGCCCCATTGTTGGCTTAACGAGTCCTGCCGCAATTTTTAAAATAAGTCCACGGCCAACATCACCTTGGATCCAGACGATATCTCCTGTACTGATACTCAGATTAATCCCATTTAAAATTGATCCAAAGTCTGTTTGAAATGAAACATTTTGAAATTCTAAAGAAGTTATATTTTCAATCACAACAACCCCAATTTCATCATAGTCTCAATGTACGAAAGAATACTGATGGTGAGATTAAACCCTACGACAAAAATAACACTAGATACCACGGCAGAAGCCGTAAGTGCAGGCACTTCGTGAAAGCTCGTTTTAACTTGTAATCCCTGAAAACAAGAAATCGCAAAAATTATTAGTCCACCAAAAATACTTTTAAGAAAGAAAAAGAAAATGTCATTTAAAGTCAATGCCATTGCAAAAGTATCAATATAAATAAATAAACTAAAATTCTGCGATAGACTCACAGCCATGTAGCCGCCTACAAATGCAATAAAAACAAAATAACAACTCAAGCAAATTACCGATAAAACTCCACCAGCAAGCCTCGGAAACACAATAAAGCTTAAAGGATTAATTCCCAAAACTTCTAATGCTTCAATTTCTTTATTCACTTTCATATTACCTACTTCAGCCGCAGCGCTAGGGCAAGTTCTAGCGATAACAATGAGGGCTGTAATGAGGGGGCCAAGTTCTCGAACTATGACTGAAACGAGCAGATTTCCAAGCAAAGCACTCCCACCAATATTTACGAGTTGAGACATCGATTGAAGTACAATTACCATCCCTGATGCGAAAGCCAAAACACCAATAAGGGGAAGGGTTTGCCAACCTGTTTAATATACTTGGTTCATTATTGCGATTGAAACAGAGCGGACACTTTGTTTTTGATAAAACAATGTGTCACGAAATGAAAGATAGATCATTGTGAAAATGCGAAAGACATAAATGCGCAATTTTTCAGTGCGAACACCAAGGCGCCACAAGCTTGTTTGAGCTATACCAACTATACTTTGTTCCATGCATAAAACTCATCGGAATTTCAGTGAGTTTTTTGTGCAGACTTAAGGCTAGAATAATCGACAACCCTACCTTGAACTCTATTTTACTTTTTTGTAGCGAACCTTAATTTTGGTACCCGCTGCTAAAGGCTTATTAAAGTGAAGCTTGTCACCCGTAACAGTCCAGCTGACTGTCGGATCATGAGGGATAAGCTTTACCTCTACTGTTCCAACTTCTGGAATTTCTTTAAGTTGAATTGAAGCAAGTTGTTGTCTGATGTTTTTGCCGATACTTGAAACTGTAGCAGTTAAGTTTGAGTCACAAATACTTCCCTTAATACCACCCGTCTTATCAGCGATTTCAACATAGACATGGCCGTAAGTACCCGTGCCTTGTTGCTTAAAACATTGTTTATCACCAGGTAAAACTGTGATGGCATTAAAGCTAAATGATTTTCCAGGAAGTACGTTGTTAAGTGTGTTGATTAACTCATCTGGCTCATCTTCTATAGACCAACGATCAAGGTTAGGATCAAACGGGTTATTCGGATTTCTGCCATTTTGATTTGAATTTTCATCTTCATCAGTAAGAATTACTACGGCAAGTGCAGCCTGTGGTCTAAAAAAACCTACAAAATCGGGGTCATTATTTTTTTGAATGGCACGACCTGCGACCATTACGCCTCGCTCATTACCATCACCCGTTTCTCTACGCTGAATTGTATTTTCAAAATACGTTTGAGCATTTGGGCCTGGGCTTAAAACAAAAGATCCAGTTTCGCGATGCCTGTGATCATAAAGTGGGCTCAAACTACCATTTAATCCTGAAGAACTAGCATCAGTTGTGGTGATCGCAATACGCCAGTCTATGCCATCAAGTTCGGCAATAAAATTTGGAAATCTCTCTGCTAAGTTTGCCTGATCTTCTTGCATCGAACCTGAATCATCAGTGATGAATAAAATATCAACAGCATTAATTGCTGAAACGGGTGCATTAAAAGTTTCATTTAAAAAACCTTCAGAATCTACGGGGTCATCTCCAAATTTTCCACCACCACCACCAGTTGTTGACGGCAGTGACTTACTTTTTGGATCAAACTGTAGATCATTGCCACAACCAGCAACCAATAAAACAGTGCTTATAATTTTGACAAAATTTCTGACTTTCATATGTTACCCCACTACCCATGTGATAGAGCATAGATCATGCCGTTGGTCGAGGTAGGTAAAACATGAGAATGTTTAGTGTTTCATTTTGTGAGATTGCAAAAATTTGTAAAAAAACAAAACACTCAAATTATGTAGACACTCCATGGCAACATTTTAAACTTCTGAATTACTTAAATAATGTTTCCATAAAGACTAACTGTTGTTAGAGTCTTAGATATGCGAGTAATGAATGCGGCGGGAAATATTTTTGCACAAAATCACCGCCTAGAAAATATTCTAGCAAGTATTGGGCACCGATTTCCCCACAACAAGATCGTTCGAAGTTTTTGCTGGCATACAGGTAACCAAATATTTTTGCGCGACCCTCAATCTATTCGAAAAGCGGTAATGCAAGATGGTTTTGAACTCTACGTCACTATGTCTGATTTTACATTTCGTCATGTCTATTTTTTAGGAATCTACGAACCTGTAGTCAGTGGTCTTATTAAAAAATTGGCAAAACCCGGCCAAATCTGGGCCGACGTCGGAGCAAATATCGGCTTTTACACTCTTTTACTTTCAAAAATTCTCGGTGAGAAAGGCAAAATTTATGCCTTTGAACCAAATCCTAAAGTTATAAATTTACTTGAAAAGTCACTATTAGCCAATCGTGTAGAAAATATTGTTTTAACTAAAGCAGCTGTATCGGATGGCAATCAAAAAAACCTAACACTTCAAATTCCACTCCATGAAAACGAGCGAGCCTCGCTAGTACACCATAAAGATATTAAAGAATATTCAGAGATCCAAGTTCCGGTTTTAAAATTAGATGATTTTGTTAAAAAAAATAATTTGCGATTTCACGGAATTAAAATCGATATCGAAGGAGCTGAAATTCTTGCTTTTAAAGGTATGCAAAATATATTTAAGGATTCACCACCGAAAATAATCGTGAGCGAAGTAAGTCATCTTCCTGACTGTTTAATGACACCTGTTGAATTGATTAAATACATCGAAGGGTGTGGTTATCTTTCTTATCGCATCCGTAACGAGGGTCTGCACCGTTATAAAATAGGAGAATCACTTCACCCAGATTATGATGCGAACATTGCCTTTTTATTAAAAGAATCAGTAATCGAGTTCAAAGATTTACAAATTAGCACCTTATGAACTTACAATCACCTCTCGTACTTCCTTGTGGGCAAATACTTTCCAATCGTCTCGTGAAATCTGCCATGAGTGAAAACATGGCGGACAAAAATCACCATCCTGGCCTAGAATTTTATGCACTTTATCAACGCTGGGCAAAAGGTGGAGTGGGTTTGTGTATCTCAGGCAACGTTATGGTGAGTTCATCGGCACTGGGTGAACCCAACAATGTTGTCATTGATAAAAATCTTAATAATTTATCGGAATTAAAAATTTGGGCATCGAGCGCTAACAATACTGAAATGAAACTTTGGATTCAGTTAAATCACCCCGGTAAGCAGAGTCCTAAGTTTTTAAGCCGTGAGCCTGTTGCACCTTCAAGCATACCTTTACGTGCCCCTCTGAATCGAATTTTCAACACACCTCGTGAATTAACAGAAAAAGAAATCTACACGATCATTGAACAGTTTGCTTTTGCCGCCGCTCGCGTGAAGGAGGCCGGTTTTTCAGGAGTTCAAATTCATGGTGCTCATGGTTATTTAGTGAGCCAGTTTTTTTCTCCAAAGCATAATATGCGAAGTGATCGTTGGGGTGGAAATTTTGAAAATAGATTGCGCTTTGGGCGTGAAGTCTATTTGGCAATGAGAAAGGCCGTAGGCCCAGACTTCCCCATTGGAATAAAAATTAATAGTGCAGATTTTCAAAAAGGTGGAATGTCCCCTGAAGATTCGATCATGATCGCTGAGTTTTTGTCGAACTTGGGAATTGATCTCATAGAAATATCTGGTGGCTCATATGAGAGCCCAGAAATGATGGGTATCAGTAAACGAGAAAGTACAATAAGAAGGGAAGCTTATTTTTTGGAATATTCAAATGCGATCAAGAATAAAATTCGCTGCCCCTTAATGGTCACAGGCGGATTTCGTACAGGAACTTTTATGACAGCTGCCTTAAAAGAACAAAAACTTGATCTCATTGGATTGGGACGCCCGCTAGCAATTAATCCGAATTTCGCAAATGATCTTTTGGGTGGACAAAACATCCAGAGCGAAGTTACAGCTCTGACAACAGGGTTTAAATTTCTTGATAAATTATTTCCGCTGGAAATTTCTTGGTATACCCACCAGCTTCACCGAATGGGAAAAGGACTTGATCCAAATCCAAATGCCAGCACCTATTCAATAATACTACGCTCAATATTTGAATTGGGAATAACATCTTTGCGTTCGCAATTCACCTCCCGGCGGGAGCCCAGCTAGAAGAGGCATCACAGCGGGTAAACGGTTGTATCCTCAAATTAATTAATGCCAATTGTTTCAATATGTTATGCGTACTTCTCGACTTAAATAATTTAACTGTCAAATACTCTTAAAACAACCGTCAAAAACTTAATCACACTTTCACCCTGTAAAGCAATGAGTTGAATATGGTGATGCCCTCGTCTTTACAGTTAGTGAAGACAAGGGTTTTAAAAAGGGGTGAATATATGATTAAGCAAATTGGTCAGTTTTTGGTTCTCTCATTATTTCTGCTCACTATTGCGTGTCAGAAAAAATCAGTTGATTTTGCACCTACGAAAACAGGAGATACCTTAAGACTACCATCTTCGACAACTTCACCAACACCAACACCAACTAATATTCTAGATAACGTTACAAGTACTGTTTACAGCAGCAATGCTTTTGCGACTGCGGCAAACAATCGAGGCACTCATCTTGCGGCTTGGTTGCCAAGTGCTGCTGGCGGCACCACGATTAATACAGTTTATATTAAAGCACGCTTACTCAATGGTGTAGTCACTGCGTTTCCAAAATCTTATAAAATATATTTAACAACCTCAGACAATTCTGCATGGATGCATGTTGGTGATTTCAATACACAGCCAAACCCAACAACAGGTGTGGTCATTGTGCCTTTACCTGTTAATTATCAAACTCACGGTGTGTTGATTACTCCGATTGAATTAAGTGTAGATAACAATAATCAACATTACTTTCAGATTGCAGATCTATTATTAGGTCATCTGACCATGACATCAGCATTTGCAAAGACATCGGCAAATGCAGATGACATACTCACCGGCTGGGATGTAGCCAATGTAGCTGATAACAATTCAAACTCTGTTTATAGCAGCAATATATTTTCTTCTTCAGCAAACGATCGCGGAACATTTCTTTATTCGTATCTACCAAAAAGTACCTTAATCAATACAGTCTTTTTGAAAGCACGCATGCATAGTAACGTTGTCCATGCGTTTCCTAAAACATATAATCTCTACTTAACTAATCCTGCTAACAATGCGTGGATTCATGTAGGTACCTATCAAACTCAACCAAACACAACCAAACACAACCACTGGGTTTGCTACTATTAATTTACCCGCTAGTTATCAAACTCTTGGAGTTTTGATTGCACCAACAGAATTAGGTAAAGATGATGCTGGTCATTATTATTTTCAAATGGCTGACATCTTATTGGGCCATATGTAACTAAAGTAGTGCATCTCTATATTTACAGGAATTAAAGGGAGGGTTATTTATGTTTAAATTCACACTTATTCTTAGCTCATTATTTTTAGTGGTTTTATTTCAGAATTGTGGTGGTGGGACTCAATTTCACGATAAATCATACGATGGTGAGAAGGCCTATCTGGGTTTAAATAGCAACGCGCTGACATTGAATAGTTCAGGCGCCCCTTTAGAAGACAGGGAACCGCGTAGTAACGACACTCCACCAACTGAGCCGATTTTGCCACGCTTTTTAGTCGGCTCATGGGGCCTTGATGCTGTAGGGGCCGTCGCTTCTAGTGATGGATTAATAGTAAATTTAAAATGCGACTCAGCTCGTGTTGACGGGGCTGTTTTTATTGATTCCAATGGTAAATTTAGCGCACATGGTACTTACACGAATCAACCTGATTACGACAATAATTCTTCATCCGGTATTATTCAGAACACTCCATATATTCAAAAAGCATTTTTCAATGGTCAAATCAGCAATGACGAAAAGCAACTTTATTTGAGAATTATGTTAGTAGACAAGAGAGTGGTTTTCGAGGCCAAGCTTGTGGCCGGCGATCACCGCGGTGATTACTATTGCGGACCACAATTACCAAAAAAAGTGCCCCTTCTTTCAGGGCACTGGGCTTCAGAGGATATTGATCTCATTGTTGAGAAGGCCGGAGATGTAAATATTAATCTAAACTGTGCTTCAGCTCACATTGATGGTCCGATTGCAGTAAAATCAGATGGTAGTTTTTCTGGAAGAGGCACTTATTTTCAAGCAATGGGCTTAGAAATAATTGGTGGAAACACACCCATCAAAGCAGAATTCAATGGCCGGATAAGCAAACAATATCAAACCTCCGCGGGTTCAAAGGATGCCACCTCAATCGGCCACCACTCACCAGGTGAACGGCACATAATGATATTGAAAATCACTGAATCTGGCACACATCGTTTGCTAGGCAACTTCACACTCTACCGTGATGGACAAGCAACTCTGGCGCAGTGCCTGTTGCAATAACGCTTAGTCAGTGTTTCTTATAAAGTTTAAATTCGACGCGGCGATTTTTCTTTCGACCCTGATAATTGCCATTGTCAGCAATGGGTCTTGATTCGCCGTAACCGATAGGGGTGAGTCTTCTTTCACTAATTCCTTTATTAACCAAATATTTTTTAATATTGGCGGCACGTCGCATACTCAGGTCGCGATTGTATTTTCCTGAACCAATAGAATCTGTGTATCCTTCAATAACAACCCGAATAAATTTAGGTTGAGCCTGGAGTTGTTTGGCGAGCTTATCAAGTGCAAAGCGACTGCCGCTTGCTTTTTCAATAAGCCTATCACTATTAAACGCAAAGAGAATGTCAGAGGGTAAATAAATAGCAACCTCATCAGCATCAGGCAAAAAGTCATTTTCGAAATCTTCAAATTCAACTTCAGGTTCTTCCCATCGACTGGCCACATAAGTAGGAGCTTTAACTTTGCGAAAACTTTCTTCGTGTTCGTTGCCCCAAAAAGGTCCCAAAACCCAGTTGATTCCCAAATAAATTCTTAAATCTGGAGAAGCAGTTCCGTTAATCAAGCGAGTGCCTGCTCCAAGATGTAGAGCAACAGCAGATGTAGCGTCATATTTGATTCCGCCTAAATATTCTAATGTCGTCTGACTGTTGTCGGTATTCTTATTTGTTTTAGAAACGGGAAGACTTCCAAAAACTTCAGATATAAATTTAACATCGGTTTCGGGAATCAAATAACTTCCTGCAATACTTGCGATGTATTGATTTCCATACGGATCAACAGGAAAGCGAGGGATTCTGGTTCCGGGGCTTCTGAGGCGATAACCCACATTCAAACCCAAAGCCACACTGTCATTTATTGTTGTGTCTCCAGCTAATTCAAAATTGTAGGTAGGCCCCGCATTTTCGCCAGTATAGGGATTGCTTCGAATAAGACCAAAATTTACGGATGCAATGACTGCGACACCGCCAGTTTGATCTCCCACTAATCTGAATTTTGTATTCGCGCGAACTTCAGTAATACCATTATTAATAAGTCTAATTTCTCGAGCATCGAGACTATTATCTGTAGCTCCCAATAAAAAGGGAGCGCTAATCCCCATATCCCAATTTTTTGCAAGACCAAGTCCAAAATTTAAATCAGATGTGTAAATAGAATCTTCAAGCCGCCTGCCATCACTGGTAGCACCTTCAAGATAAGAAAGTGAATTTTTAGCGTAGTTTCCAAAGAGCCCAAGATTAAGCAACCCAGGTTCTAAAGTCTCAGAGGATTGAACCGTGATAAAATCAAGTCCGCTCGTAATGGTACTAAAATTAGAAGCATCGGTACCAATAACATTGGCCGAAACTAGGGTGGGAAGAAGAAAAGTCAAAGCAGTAATCAATTGAAGTCGTAATTTCATAAATCAATGATGGCCGAGAAATGGTATTGAAGCAACAAGATCTACCTTGGGCGCTGAAATGGCCAAAAACCGACCCTAAAAGATTAGATTTTGAGTTGGAGGGAGAATTTAAAAATCTACGACCGCATAGCCTCACTAGGCTGTAGAATTTATTGGAACAAGCTTATATTTTCTAGACTGATAAGCGATAATGCCAGCGGCCTCTAAAATATTTTGGACAACATAACCAGAAAGATTCTTAAAAGCTTTTCCCCAATCGCCAATCCTTGTGAAAGCAAGAGTGTCCCAAAAAGAACCCTGTGACTGCCCTTTTTTTGCGTTAAGCATAAGTCGGGCAATGACACCTGAAATCGTTCTCAAAAATACTTGAAAGTCGCTTTTATGTTTTGCTCTAAGTAAAATATGGAGGTGATTGCCATTATTCGAATACTTATAAAGCGTTATGCCCCATTTTTTTGCGTACAGATCAATAATCTGCTTAATCTTAATTTGCTTTTTAGACATGGAAGTTTCACCTTTGGCTCGCGAAGATCTTAGTACAAGGTGAAGAGGTTTTTTTGAATCAAAGGGTCTGATAGTTTTTCTTTTTCCATGGGCATATGCGCCCCCATGAACCTTTCTTCCTGATTCTTTCCAATAATTATTAAACTCATCTGAAACGTTACCAAAATGTTTTTGACTCCGCTTTGCCATGAGAGATAGATAGCTTATTTTTCATTCAGGGGCAATGTTATTTTGATTGAATTAATATGGATATCTTATGAGTATCAGCGGTAGACATAACAACTTCAGCTTGTTAGAAAGTCATTATGATGAACAATTCCATTTGCCCAGATTGCAAAGCTCTCGTTCCGGATATCCAGGGGCCTGTTCATGCTTACTTAGGGTCTAATGCCGGGTGCTGGAAAATCTATGGTGAAATCCTTGAGAAAGAATATAGCAACCCAGCCTATATGAAAGTTCATCGGCATCACAGTGGATGCTTACGCCGTTCAACATCCGGGGAAATATGAGCCCAGAGCGGCTCAATCAATTAATGTGCATTTAACGTCTCTTTATTTGATTTTAGAAAGAAACTTGTCCTTCGATTTTGTGACAAAGGCATTGTCTCAATTGGTTGATGAGAAGAAACATCAATTCCAGTGGTTTTCTCCTCCGCATTCTTTAGGCACTATGACAGTGGTAGACGTCGTTTCTGCAAAAACCTCTGAAGAGCATGCCTTCAAAGTCAATGCTTGGGCAAAATCAGCCTGGCATGCTTGGCAGGCTCACAGAAAAGAATCGGAAGATAGAAATAGATCTATACAAAAAGCCGTTGATCCGCCCAATCACAAGGTCCATAGACTCCTCGATATTTTTATGGCAAAAAATCTTCAAAACTAGATTAAATTTTAAACTTTTTCTTTGCCTAAGGTATGAAAACAACAATGCTGACATCAAAGCTTGTGGTTTACGGGAAAAATAAAACTCGTACTAAAAAATAACCACATTTGAATTACTGAGAAACGCGGAGTTGATCGCAGGGCGCAGCGGTGCCACTCGTCCGTTTGTATTCTGTGACAACACCGGTTGCGATAACCGTTTCGGTAAATTTAGTGTCAAATGTTGTGTCACTATTACAAGTTCTCCACATATCTGGAGTTCCAGTCATGGTGTATGTTCCACAAGTGGTTTTTCCAAGACATGGTGTATATGTATTTCTTAATGCAGTTACACAATCTTGCAATGTATTAGTCAACAGCGTGAAATGATAATATCCAAATCTAATTCTTGAATTTGACCTATTGAACAACTCAACATCTGCTTCACATTTTATTGTCGGGGATGCCCCGGGTGTAGCCCCATTGGATGCTGTGGGTGTAACTCCGGGGGAGCTTCTAGGTGCTGAGCTTGCCGCTCCAGGGCTGTCAGAGCCCACTTGCATGCATGCTTGCTTCTTTATTTCCACCACAGTTTTGAAAGAGTCCTACTAGAACCACCAAACCTGCTGACAAAAATAATACTTTCATTTTCATTACCACTCCCTCACTTTATCCAGCAAAAGGTGCGCCGTCTAAAAACTATTCCACTACTTTCAACAGAATTAGCGGAGGTCTGCATTATAGTGGATTGACTTTTATTACAGTAGCCTTACCAATAGCTGATACTGATACAATTGCCGTAACAGTAGTAAAGTAGGCATTTGTTTCATTATTCGTAAGCTCTTGAACCACAAGGTAAACAATGTCACATCCGACATATCCACAACCACCACTAAGCGCTACAGCTGTAAACTTACCAAATTTCAAAGATGTATCTTCAGTCTGCTTTTTCTGAATTGCATACTGTACTACACTAGATGAATTAAAAGCTTGAATCGCAAGCTCGCTTGATTCTGAAGCAAAGCTAACAAGGGGGAAAAGACAAACCATGACTAACGATAAAAAGAATTTTTTCATAAAATACTCCCAATTCAGTTTATTTTAATAAAAAATAGCGTCAATTGAGAGGCTGGTCAATCAATTAAAAGTAATGAGTAATTGCAAAAGTCTGGTGCCCCGCACGGGCTTAAACCCCTGGTTACTCTTATCCAGCAGCCTGATCAATTTTCTAATGCTTAATGTTTTGGAAGAAATATTTTGAAAGTCGTGCCAATACCAGGTTGGCTCTCAACCTTGATTTCGCCACCCCATTCTACAACGATGCGGTAGGAGGTTGCGAGTCCAAGACCTGTGCCTATACCGACATCTTTTGTCGTGAAGAATGGTTTGAAAATATTTTTCATATTTTCTTTAGTAATTCCACAACCGGAATCTTTAATACTCAAGACAGCCATATCAGTAGAGTCCCTTAATGCTATCTCAATGAAATGTGAAGAAGATCTGCCCTCTTGTGCCTTTGCCTCGATAGCGTGAACGGCGTTAACGAGAAGATTAAGTATGACCTGATGGAGTGCACCAGAGTTTGCCTTTACGAACACTTCATCAAGGGTCACATTATTTCTCACTTCTATTTTATTTTTTAAAAATTCATGATTGAGCAGCTCAATGACATCTTTGACAACCGGGGATAAAAGAACGGATGCCACCTCGGTTGATTGACCACCACGGGCGAGATTCAATAAAGATTTTATGAGTTTTGAGATTCGGTCAATTTGAGAAACAATGATGTCAGCACTGCTTTTTAAAGGTGCCGAGTCAGTAACTTCTCCGGAGAGTTGTTTTGCCAGCATTTCTGATCGGCCTCGTATTATTCCCAAAGGGGTTCCAATTTCATGAGCAAGCCCTGAAGCTAGGAGGCCGATTGAAGCCAAGCGGTCTTGTATAACGATTTGAGCTTCGCGCTCACGCACCGTTATAAGATCCTCGGCACCTTTTATTGAATATCTAATTGATCGTTCAAGAAGAGGAACAGTGATTTCACTTTTTACCAAGTAATCCGAGGCTCCACGTTTCATTGCCTCAACATCGATATTATGATCCCCGAAACCTGTTAAAATAATAATTGGTCGCATCCAATTTTGATTGTGAGCTTCATCTAAAACGTCGAGCCCGCTGTGAGCACCTAATCTAAAATCTAATAAATAAATATCATGAATTTGTTTCTCCATGATTTTGAGGGCTTTATCGTAAGAAGATTCCCACTCAAGGCTACACTGAAGTTCCTTAATCTCATTTAGGAGATCACGAATCATGATGTAGTCATCTTCGTCGTCATCTAAGAGAAAGACTCGGACATTTTTTGATTTCATCAGTTAGCGCTCTTTAGATGTGGGAAGTTCTACAATTTCAAGCCAATATCTACCGAAGTCTCGAAGAACTGCGACCAGAGCATCGAAGGTTACAGGTTTTGTTATAAAGGAGTTAACGCCTAAATTATAAGTGCGATAGACATCTTCTTCAGCTTTAGAGGTCGTTAATATAACAACGGGAATGCCTTTCAAATGTGGATTGGATTTTATTTCTTTCAGTGCTTCGCGACCATCTTTGCGTGGCATGTTTAGGTCAAGTAAAATAAGTCCCGGCTTAGGACTTGAAGCTGTTTCTGAAAATTTGTCTTTTCTCAGCAGATAGTCCATAAGTTCCTCGCCGTCTTTGACAAATCGTAAGTCATTTGAAAGGCGATTTTCACGCAAGGCCTCTTCAATCATAAGACGGTCATCTGAATCGTCATCGGCAATCAATATTGTTACTGATTCTTTTGGCTTACTCATCTATCAATTCTCCTGGCTCTCCTGTTTTTTGTTTGAGAGGTAAGTTAACAATAAATTTTGATCCAGTTCCGGGGTTACTTTCTGCTGTTATGTGACCATTATGTCGCTCAACAATTCTACGACATACGGCTAGACCAATACCTGTTCCCTCATATTCACCTCTGCCATGCAATCTCTGGAAAATTGTAAAGATCCTATCAAGATATTTTTCATCAAAACCAATGCCGTTATCGGAAACAGAGATAATGCAGTTAGAATTTTCAATTTTTGATTTGATTAAAATTTCCGGAGGAACACCTTGCTTTTGAAACTTGATCGCATTGGAAATCAAGTTCTGAAATAGCTGCCGCATTTGTGACGGATCAGCATTCATTTGCGGGAGTGAATCAACGGAAATTTTAGCATTAGTCTGTTCGATGCGAATTTCAAGGTCAGAAATGACCTCTCTAATGATTTTATCAAGATCAGTTTTGATAAATGGTTGAGCCTGGCTTGTGACTCGTGAAAAAGTGAGCAAATCGTCAATGAGAACTTGCATCCTAGAGACCGAAGACATCATTCGATCAAAATAATCAATGGCCTCAGCAGGCAAACTATCTCTAAATTTTGTTTTTAACCGTTCAGAGAAGGCGATGATCTTGCGTAGAGGTTCTTGAAGATCATGAGCTGCAACTGAAGCAAAATCTTGAAGTTCTCTGTTACTCACCTCAAGCCTTTTTGCGTATAAGGCCAGACTTTCCTCAGCTTGTTTTTTTTGTGTGATTTCAAATCTGATCGAAACATACTGATAAGGCTTTCCGGCGTCGTCAAGAAATGGAACAATGGTTGTATAAACCCAATAATAACTTCCGCCTTTTGCCTTGTTTCGGATTTCACCGACCCACGTTTGACCACTTGAAATGGTCTTCCATAGATTAACAAAAAATTCTTTGGGATGTGTCCCCGAATTAATGACTTGATGGGTTTTGCCAATGAGTTCTTCACGTGAAAATTTGGAAATTTCGCAAAACCTATCATTCACATGAATAATCACACCTGCATTGTCAGTAATGGCTACGATAGCCGACTGATCTAATGCACGGCGAATATCTACTAATTCACGACTGGTGCTGCTTGGATTCTTCATTTTTTACTCACTGCTCAAATTTTAAATACAATATGATGCCTGATGCTCTATGTCTGTTCAAATTACTTGCCATCACGAGTAGCGTCTATTTTGCTTATAGGGGCAGCTCTGAGACATACTGTCAGACATTAGGACAAATTGTCACCAATCCAACACTCATTTCAAATGAGCTTCACCTTTAAGCTGGCAGGAGCCATGCATTAAGGAAAAGGAGAGGTGAAAAATGTCATCAACTAAAACGTTAAAAAAAATTGTATGGGCAATTAATCCATTTGATCATTCTAATAAATCCACAAAGAGAGTGGCAGAATTTATTGAAATGATCTCAAGCCATTCACAGGTTGAAGTTGAGCCGGTTTATGTCTTAGCTTCAGATCAAAGTCTTTTTAGCGGAAAAATAAAAACTGAGTTCGATCAGATCATGAAAAAAGCTGCTGAAGAAAAAATAAATGAAATAACAAGCGCACTTGAAATACCCGGCATCGGGGCGCCACAAATCATTTCGCAAGCCGGATGGTCGACGACGAAAGGAACCACAATCTTAGACGAATATGCACAGATGCATGGGGCCGAACTTATTATTGTTAGCACCCATGGTCGCAAACGTCTCGCTAGAGCCGTGATGGGTAGTTTTGCAGAAACACTGCTATTAACGGCTCGTACGCCAGTGCTGGTAATAAGCCCTCAATGCCGACAGATTCGCAAATATTCTAAAGTATTATTTCCAACAGACTTTAGTGAGAGTAGTCGAGAGACATTAAATCAGGCCCTGTTGATTGCATCGCAATTGGGCGCCAAGGTTACAGTTTTTAATGTCTGCGTTGATCTTATGGAACCACTCATTCAGGCGGGAGCGCTCGCTATGGGCGGCGGGTGGGTCGCTTTCCCTTCATACAGCAACAAAATCGAGTCGGAAAGCAAAAGAGAAGCCCGAAAGCTTGTGCAAAAAGCGAAATCAGCCGGAGTGCCTGCTCAGGCAGTTGTCAAGAGAGCAGGACAGGGAATTGCACGTGAAATACTCAGCTACGCGAAAACCAACTGGAGTGACATTATTGTTATGGCGGCGCAAAGCGGACCACTGGCTTCAACAATTCTTGGAAGCGAAACCAGAAAGGTTATCAGACAAGCCGATTGCCCGGTGCTCGTTGTGAGAAATCATTCAGTACATGTGGCTAAGATTGAAGATACAAATGATGAGCAAGTGAAAAGCGTTGGCCCCATTCAACCGTATCTCAGTGCGGCGGCAAAATAACAGGAATTTTCTCAAGTCAATTAACTCATAAGGGGCCTTCTGATAGTTTTTGTTGTGCGTGCATTAGCAAAACCGGGAGTGTCTTCTCTGGCGTTTTGAGGATACGAACAACTGCCGCTCAGTTTGGAGCCGTTGACGTTGCAGATAACATCAGTCAACTCATGACAAAACTGGCTAATAATATTTCTTTACAGCTTGGGGCTTGGCACGACGTAAGATTTCAAGATGAGTTTCGTGACAAAAATCCAAGTTTTGCCGATGATCGATTGATTGCGTTTGCTTGCAATCCAAAAAAATGCCCTCTAAACAGAAGTGAAACATCAGGTGTTCCATTCACTCAGCCTCAAACCCATTGTCATGAAGTCCGTGCGCTTTAGATGCGCATTGCTACGATGGGAGCCATATAGGGTTTTTTTCCCTCTAGGCCTCATCTTTGGTCTATGGGGAATCGCACTTTGGACCTTCTTTGAGATAGGTGCAATTCAATTATACCCTGGCCTTCTTCATGCCACTGTGATGATAGGTGGATTTCTTTTTCTTTTCGCTTGCGGATTTTTAATGACGGCTATCCCAAAGTTCACAGGCTCCGCGTCCGCGACAGAAAAAGAGATACTGATTACCACGGTCTTATCGAGTCTCATGCTTGTAGCTGGATTTAGTGGTCAGATAAAAACTTTTAGATTCATTTTAATCATCAATATTTTATCTCTAGTATTTTTTGGATTGAGAAGATTCAATAAACGTCAATTGGATTTACCTAACTCATTTATCTTTATTCCAATTGGCATTGCCTCGGGTCTCTTTGGAACTGTCATTATCTTATTAAGTGAATTGAGCCTCCTAACAGGAGCATCGAGCATCTTTGGGCAACTTTTATACTACCAAGGTTTTATGCTCAGTCTGATCATCGGAGTAGGAAGCAAGCTGATCCCAGTCTTAGCTGGTTGGGATGAGATGTTTATGCCAGGTTCCCATAAAAAATCATTTCAGCGTCTCAGTCTTGTTGCTGTCGCTCTGATCATTTCATTTTTGATTGAGGCTTTTATCGACGCTAGGCTCGGCAGATTCTTAAGGGCATTGGCAGTAATACCTGTCGCTATTTACGATTGGAAAATATTACGTGTACCACTTGCTCGAACATGGCTCGCATTTTGGATTTGGATAGCATCGTGGTGTGTTCCGTTGGGTCTTTTGGGAGCTGCGGTATTCCCTGATTACTATATTCATTTTATGCACTTGCTGTTCATTGGTGGCTTTAGCTTGATGACCATGATGATTGCCTCACGAGTGACACTTGCTCACGGCGGCCATGACTTAAAATTAGAAAAAAAATCAAAAGCATTACTTATAGGAGCCTCGTTGGTGGCATTGGCGACTCTCACGCGGGTTGCGGCCGGATTCCTTCCTTCCACATATAATTCACATATTTTTTATGCAGCGATTGCCTGGCTAATAGGATTTTCGATATGGGGAATTATTTTCGTGAGAAAAATGATCTATCTCCGATCGGGATCATCACATGATGATAACTGCTGATCTTTAAAAACTATTTTCTTTTAGTGAATGAAAGAACATAGTGGGCGACAGCCCAACGCTCTTCCTCTGAAAGACTAGCAAAGCTCGCCATAGATGTGCCGTCCATGCCTTTCGTTAAGGTGTTAAATATTTGCTCAGGCTTTTTGCCTTTCTTGAATTTAGCTTTTGCGAAATCGCGAGGCTTTGGATTCATATATTGACCTGCCACCCCGTTGCCATCACCTTTTTCGCCGTGACAAGTGAGACAGTTTATCATGTATGAGGCCTTGCCTTTTTCAAGAAGCTGAGGCGTCGCTTTTTTAAAATCTTGAGCCAAACTTGACGTGGGAACAAATATTCCCAACGTCAAAGTGAACACTAATAAATGCTGCCTCATCATTTTGCTCCTTTATCGTCTGTGGCATCGATCAAACCTATGGCCCCTGCATTAGCATCAGCGAATTCATGATCGACCATGACGTATTTTCCTTTTTCAGGAATCACAAATTCTACAATAGCCGAATTGCTGGCTCCCAAAAGGACCGATTGCCCTCCTCTGAATTCATTGTGAGGAATTCCATCAAACCATACGCGATCCCAAATTGTTCCAACGACATGAAAGCTTGACGTACCGCTTGGACCAGCGTTTAAGACAAATAATCGCACTCTTTCACCGACCTTTGCGATGAGAGGTTCACTCACGTGCCTCATGGCTTTGCCGTTGAATGCGACAACTGAAGCTCTTTTTGTTTTAACAGCGGCCATATCTAATTCTCTTAAACCAGTTTTTTTATCAGTTTTGTCACTCGGATAAAACTCAGATTGAACGATCACGTATTCACGATCAACTTTTGTAGGATATCCCTCTCTAGGTTCGACGATGACAACCCCGTACATGCCCATTGCCAAATGATGCAGAATCATGGGTGTGCCGCAATGATACATATAAACACCTGGATAATTTGCCACAAAATCAAATTCTAAAGTTTGATTAGGCAAAAGTGCTCTGAACTTGTCTTGAGGACTCACCATCGAAGCATGAAAGTCCATTGAGTGAGGCATAGGTGGGGCAATTTTTGCTGTTTCAGTACTTCTGTTGGCCATAATGAAATGGATTTTATCACCTTGCCTCACACGAACCGTAGGACCAGGGATTTCTCCACCAAATGTCCACATGAGCATTTTCACACCATCAGCGACTTCTTGAATTTTATGAGTAACATCGAGTCGCACTGTGAGCTCTCGAGTGCTTGCGAGCTTCGGTGCATTTGGTAATGAGGTAGCTCCCTCCATAATTGGACCAGGAAGAATGGACGCAGTGATCTTTGCCTCAGGACCTCCATAGGTCATATCTTTTGTATCAAAAGATTTATTTCCGTTATTAGTCCCTACAGCACCTAGTAGAACAACAGCACCCAACGCCAAAAATATTACACTATACTTACTCATACAAAATTCCTCCGTTTAGTTGATCTCTGAAACTTTCTTTAAATTTGTTGCAGGATTTTTTTTAAAAAACGCTTCCTCAATATTTGAAAAATCTATGTCTTTCTCATGAATAAAACTGACTGCCTTTTGCTCAAATGAGCCGTTAACACTTTCAGGAACAACACCTTCAATTGTTTTTAATGCCCTCAACGCAAGTTTGAATTCTGATTCGGAACTAATACCAGCTATCTCCGCACTCACATAATTTGCTCCTCGCTTCTCTGCCTTTTTTTTATTTTCATAAGAATAAACAGAGGCCGCTTTGTCGCCTTTGCAAAAACCGCATGCATTGGCAAAACCGGGGAGTAAAATCATGGATGCGATAATGATAGTTGTTTTCATACTTTTAAAAGACTTCAATTCTAGTGCCGAGAAATGTTGCCACAGGAAACTGTTACCTTGCTTATAAACCTAGTGATGAGACATTTTGTCATTTTTGGATTCATATATGTCTCAGGTATACTTACCAGTGGTCAATCAGCTAGGCATCGTAAAATAAAAAGTTGAACCCTCACCAACAGTTGATTCTAGCCAAATCCTGCCACCGTGCTCTTCGACAATCTTTTTGCAAATGGCCAAACCAATGCCCGTTCCAGTGTATTCACTGGTTGAGTGAAGCCTTTTGAACATTTTAAAAATACGCTCATAAGACTCCCGCGTAATGCCTATCCCATTATCCTTGACTGAAAATAACCAGTTACCATCTGAAGGCTCAGCTTTGATTTGAATATTAGGTTTTCTACCGTTGCTATATTTGAGGGCATTGGCAATTAGATTTTGAAGTAACTGTGACAAGAAAGAAGGATCAGCATTGATGACGGGTAGCTCTTCACTGGTTATTTCCGCACCTTTTTCCGTAATAGTAGTCTGTAGATTAGCCTTAATATTATTTAAAATGTCATTACAATTGGTTTTTTGGAGAACAAGCTTTTCTCTTCCGATCTTTGAATAAGACAACAAGTCATCAATGAGATCACGCATGCGTTTTGCCGCATCAATCGTGAAATTCATATATCCGAGCGATTCTTGATCTAGAGTTTTCGCGTTTTTCCTCTCAATAAGCTGAAGATAGGTGGTGATGGTTCTCAGGGGCTCTCGAAGATCATGAGACGCAATGTTTGTAAACTGCTCCAATTCAGCATTAGCCCTCTCTAAAGCTATTGCTTTTTTCTCCAATGATTCTTCCGCTTTTTTCTGTTCAGTGACATCACGATCTGTAGAGACAAAGTGTTGAACTTGATTACTGTCATCAAACAGTGGGCTGATGGTTTTTTCGGTATAAAAGAGCTCTCCATTTTTCTTTTTATTAATGAGAACAGCATTGAAAGTCTGGCCCGATAGAATCGTGTTCCAAAGAATTTTATAAATTTGAGGATTATTCTGCCCTGATTTCAAAATTTTGGGTGTTAATCCAATGACTTCTTTCTTCGAATAACCGGTCATTTTCTCAAAGGAAGGATTCACATACTCAATGACGCCATCTTGATCTGTCACAAGCACCATATCTGCGGTTTGCTCCACAACACTTGAGAATAACTGCATCTGTTTTTCTACTTCTGATTTTTGAAAACTTACCTTGCGTGGTTGATTGAAGAAATCTCGCTGTTGAACATTGCTATTTTGTATCATCTATGACTGCCCCTTTTTTCTTATCACTCTCTTGAGCAGTTCTTATGCCATCCTGAGATCTAAACGAAAGTGCATTGAAGTAATCGCATATGACAAATTGTCTCAAGAGAGGCGACATCTTGTCAGTACGGTTTTTTAGTTTCAGATTCCTTGGCGTCCTCATATTCTTGAATATTTTCCGTAACAAGTCCGTAGAGTTTTTCTTTACGATAAAGAGTGCGGCGGTTTACGCCAAGAATATTTGCGGCAGAATCTTTTTTGTGACCTACTTGAGCTAAAATGAGTTTAATGTAGCGCTCTTCTAATTTATCTAAAGTTGGATTGTCAGAATAGAGCTGTTGAAAACTTTCTCTGGCCGATTCAACAGCGCTACCCATAATTTCCTGCTCAGTTAAAAGTTCCGATTGGCTTAAGACAACGGCGCGCTCCATAACATTTTCAAGTTCTCGCACATTTCCGGGCCAAGGGTGTGCCATAAGTTTTGCCATGGCTTCAGAAGTCACGCCACGAGCGCGAGATCTATTTTGAAGTGCAAATTTAGAAATAAAATATTCCACTAACAATGGGATATCTTGGGTACGTTCTCTTAAAGCTGGAACATAGACCGGTAAGACGTTAAGCCTATAAAATAAATCTTCCCGAAATTTACCTTCTTGTACCATGGCTTTGAGATCTCTATGAGTGGCAGCGATGATTCTCACATCAACAGATTTAAGACCACTACCACCAACGGCTCTAATTTGTTTATCTTGAAGCACACGCAAAAGTTTCGCTTGAAGCGTGGTACTTAAGTCACCAATTTCGTCCAAGAATAATGTTCCACCATCGGCCTCTTCGAACAGGCCCTTCTTATCTGAAATGGCTCCTGTGAAAGAACCCTTCACATGGCCAAAGAGTTCACTCTCTAAAAGCTGTTCAGGAATGGCTGTGCAATTGATGGGAATAAACGGAGCTTTCTTGCGAGAACCCAAATTATGAATAGCTTTGGCAACCAATTCTTTTCCCGAACCACTTTCGCCTTTGACCAAAACATTAGCAGTTGCCGGAGCCACTCTTTTCACGAGATCAAAAAGCTCAAACATAGCAGGACTTTTGCCAATGATAGATTCAATATTAAATTCTTTTTTAAGTTCTTTTCGGAGAAGCTTATTTTCGTTCACAAGCTGCGCTCTTTCCATAGCGCGCTTCGTAAGCAAGATCATTTCATCATTTTTAAATGGTTTGACAATATAGTGATATGCGCCAAGTTTCATGGCTTCAATAGCAGTTTCGATAGAACCAAAAGCGGTCATCATGATTGAAACAATGTTCGGAAAATCTGACTGGAGTTTTTTAAGGAACATCATTCCATCGACGTCTTTCATGCGAAGATCTGTGACAACGATTTGAGGTTGCTCTTTTTTAAATTGCACAAGAGCTTCCGCTACTGACGAAAAACGGGTCACCTGGTAACCTTCACCTGTGAGAAGGTCTTTCACAAGACTTCCCATCTCAGCATCGTCATCAACTACGGCAACTCGTTTTTGAATGGCCATCTGTTTTCCTCTCAAAACTCAGTTAGATATTTGCGTGTTCAAGGTTTTATAGGAGCATGGTGTATGCCATGCTTTAAAGCTTATATATTAGCTTTAAAGGCATGTTTTTAGCCTTTATGGGACATTTTGTCATAGCATTTACATAAATGTCTCAAGCGCTACTCATTATTTTAGAGTAGGAACCATGGTTATCCATGCATTGAGAAGCCACTAACGCAAAACGCATAACGTCTGTTTGGGTGATAATTCCCACTACGACGTTGTTTTCATTGATCACAGGAAGACTTCTAAAATTTTTGTCTTTCATTATTCTAATAGCTTCATTCATTCCGGCATTCTCGCTGATTGTCACCGGACTGCGTGACATCAAATCACCCACTGTTATTTGGGGTGGGCGTTCCACGCCTTGAAATCGTTTTTTTATTTTATCAACAAGTTCGAGATCCGTATTTGAAAGAATTCCGAATAGCCACCCCGAATCAAAAACCAGAAGATGACTGATAGTCTCCTGCTTCATAATGTCAGCGGCTATTTTTACATCTTCATTGAGATCAATTTTAATAGGATGCTTTGTCATCCAATATCCAACTTGAGTTTTCATTTGTTCAAACCTCCTAACATTTTTAATTGCGCATCACGTGCCAAGCTCGGTGAGCCTATTATTTTGATTTGAAGGTAAACTAACGAGACATCTTGACGTACTGCTTACATAAATTGTCTTGAATTATTTTGAATCTGAAATTTGAGACAATCACACAACCTCAATTGACAAATTGTCTCAAATTCTTATGCCCACTTCCAGTTGCCCAGATATCACATCGTTTTTAGACAGCCTTTCGTGGAGTATTGGAATCATGACGACGATTGGATATGGAACTGTTGTCCCCGTAACGCCAATGGGCAAAGTATTGAGTCTCGGTATGATGTTAGTCGGCTCACTTTTTCTTTGGTCCTACATGGCTCTTTTCGTAAGTGTGTTATTAGCGCCAGAACTTGGACACTTAGAAAAAGAAATGGGTGATATCGAAAGCGACATTTCTAAAAATCGAGGGGCTCAAGTCCAGCGTAGAGAAAGTTAAGCGCGTCTAATCACCCATGACAATATGTCACAAACCTCATCAAAACTGTCCCCATAAAACCCGCTATGACAACAGTACGCTAGATGGCTTAGGTATCCCTGTTGCAATGAAAGATAGATATAAGGAGCAACATTTATGACAAAACATGGATTCAAATCAATCATAGTTGGATTAGATTTTTCGCCCTACTCAAAGAAAGTATTACGCCAAGCGCAAACATTGGCTCAACTCTATAATGCACAGCTAACTGCCGTGTATGTTTCATATGATCCCTCACAAATGCTGGACGTACCTTTGGCATTTCCAACTGAAGCTATCGCCACGAGTAAACTGAAGCAGAAATTAAATCAGCATTACAAACTTAATGAACAAACAACCAAGAGCATTGTTACTTATGGAGTTCCTGAGCGAGAGCTCATCAGAATTGCCAAAAAATTACGTGATCCTCTTCTCATTGTCGGTTACAAGGGAAATTCACCGATCTCCCGATTTCTTTTGGGAAGCACAGCCGAAAGATTAGCTTTGCGATCACCAGTTCCAGTTTGGATTCAAAGGGGCAATCAAATTGTTGAACCAAAACGAATCCTAGTGCCCCATGATTTGATGCGCGCAACGGATTCAGCACTCGATACTGCAGGTCGTTTTGTTAATGGCAAGGCACCCCATGTAGAGGCTTTATTTGTATGCCAAGCACCACTTCCGATTCTTTATTACGAGGGCTGGATTGAAAACAATCGCAAGATTATAACAAATGCTAATGTAGCAGTTAAAAAATTTCAAAAAACACATCCCAAGATCAATCTCAAAATGATCAAAGGAGAAGCAGTCTCGTCAATACTAAAGCGAAGCAATAGCTTTGACCTCATCGTGCTCAAACCACATCAGCATAAAGAGTTTCTTCATTCATTTGGAAAAATAACAGGAAAAGTTATTAGAGAAGTTCAAGTGCCAGTCTTAGTCACTCGATAGAAAAATGGTCGGCGCGATTTGACAATGGACGCACCAGAAATTCCTCATGGAATACTGGTACTTCCATATTCCCGACATTCCGAATTAAACAGTACTAAGGTCCAAAACGCAATAGTTCTTTATAAGTCAGGGCTTTCAACCAAGCAAGTCGGAACTCGTCTTGGCATTCCAAAGACAAGTGTAAGGTCCATTTTATTAAAAGCCAAGGTCCCACTGCGGCCAAGTCTTTGGACCACGGAAGGCAAAGCTACAAGACAGAAACGCTCGATGGCTGGGAACCCGCCATACGGATACGCGTACCTTGATGGCAGGCTTCACATACACCCGACGGAGATTCAAGTGGTCCGCCGAATCCTAAATCTAAGGCACTCAGGCATGAGCTTCAGTTCCATTGCTTGCAACCTCAATGACCTTGAAATTAAAACTCGAAGTGGCAAGACCTGGGACCACTCTGTCATCTCGGAAGTCTGTCGACGGAATTTGCCCACTGATCCCA
>JAWXAT010000059.1 GCA_034439615.1 Oligoflexia bacterium
GGTATACAATGGACCCGTTTCAAAACCCAAATGACAACTATTCTCTGCTTTCATATTGCTCTGTTAAAAATCTTCCGTTTTCAATCAATGAATATGTCTACAATAACAAAAGAGTAAAAACATTTAACGACTTCGAAGAAAAACTCAATCAACCCATAAAAATTCTACTTAGAGGAGAATAAACCATGAAAAAACTAGTATTAAGCTTAACCATTTTGACTTCATTTAGTTCGTTTGCTTGTGTTGACATCACAGGTAAATATCTATGCCCAGATGTGATTTGATACGTTCTCTTGACCCTTTTTTCTTACACTCTTTTAACCAAAGCCATTGCGCATAAAAAAGAGGGAGATTTAATCTCCCTCAACCTTACCAATATTTTTTTCTTTTATCCTTTCTTTTATTTCCAAAAGAATATTTTCAATATCCCAAAGAATTTCATCCAAATCTTGATCGCTCAATAAATAATAATCCATAGGCTTCCCTTATATTAATTCCGTAGATGCTTTTCTGACATGCTCATCATTCACCACGTTTTCCTGGTCAATCATGCAGCTTATAAGTGATCCTCGTGCTAACGAATTAGCTTTTCTCAGAAGACCACCGGAACCTTGGTGAATAGCAGTGATTGCTGTATCAGAGAATAAACTCGCCTTAATTCCTGCCACTTTGAGATGGTGTCTCAAATAATCACTCATCTGGTCACGCTCAAGACTTCCTAAATGGGCCCGCGTAATCACCCGAGACGCAAGTGGTGCTGACGTTCTGTAACTAAGTTTGTCCATTAAGCTATTTTGGCCTGCGAGAATTAGAGAAAACAGATTAGCTGAATCATAGTTAAACTGAGTTAACGTATGAAGCTCACTAAAAACATCTGATCTGATCAATGAAGCTTCATCAATAACGATCACAAGCTTTCCCTGCTTCTGAGTTACAAATTCCTCTATCGCCTTTTTCAGATTGTTGATTAACAGCGCCTTACTTCCAGTCTTCATGTCAATTTTAAGACCCCAACCTATTTGCTTGTAGAGTTCATTTGAAGAACCACTTGTCGCTGTCACATAAACACAATGAACTTCTGACTTATGATACTGCTCTAGGCCCCATCTTAAAGATGTCGACTTCCCGACGCCAACATCTCCCGTGACCACCATTACACCACCGTTCTTTAAAACATAATCCATTCTTTGTTTTACCGACAGGGTTCCGGGTAACTGAAGCAGATCCTTGGTTAGAATATCATTCACAAAGGCTTCTTTTTTCATCCCAAAGTATTCCGTGTAACTCATCTCATACCTCCATCAAAAAGTTCGCCCGTAGGAACTTTTATTTCTTTTTCAGATAAAACAATTTTATGATTTCTGCCAAGTTTAAAGTTCACATGACGATCGAGCAGAACAGCATTACCAAAACTTCGCCCCTCGTAGAAAACCTCTACTTCATCGGGCAATTCTCGATGGAAGCGCAGTTCTACCTGAAGATCTATAAGAGGAATTGGCAGTTCAAAAATTGTTCCGTTCAACCTCATCGTTCTGTCTTTTTTTACCCGCCGGAACTCAATCATACGAAAATAATTGATCAAATCTTTAGGTGCTGGCCGGAAGCATTTCATATTCGACTGGTATCTACTCAAGGGAGTTAAATTAGTCGTTGAATGAACTCGGTTGTGATAGTTTTCTATCCAATTGTCTAAAGACTCATTAAGAGTTTTCAACGTCATCTCTTTCCCGCAAGTAACTAAAAAACTTTCCCTGACAAATCTAAACCATCTCTCAATCTTGCCCCGACCTTGAGGGGTGTAAGGTGGCGTGTGAACGATTCCAACACCAAGAAGAGCCGTTATTTGCTCCAGATTAAGTGCTCGGTAACAAGAGCCATTATCAATGTACAGTTTATGAGGAAGGCCTCTTTTTTCTATCGCTGTCTTAAGGCAAGATTTAAAATCATTTAAACTTTCACTTAGAAAAAATTCTGCATGAACAATTAGGCGGGAATGATCATCCAGTATCGCAATCAAATACGCTTTCCTAGTTTTTCCATCAACAAAAACGTCAGGTCCGTGCATCACGTCTGATTGCCATAATTCGTTTGGTGCACTCGCCTCAAAAGATCTCCGATCTACAACTGTCTTCTGTCGATGGAGCTTTTCTTTTTTAAGAAAACGATACAGTACACTAAGATTAATTTTTTCGTTAGAAGCTAAAATTTTTCGATGCTGCATTTCCGTTAAAAGTGCTATCCCAGTTAGTTCCGGCCTATCTCTCATGATCGTTTTAATCTCAAGCTGCAGACTGGCATCAAGGCTTTTAAAAAGACCAAGATCTTTTCTTGGTTTCGGTTTTAAACCATCTAGCCTGGAACCAGCGTTCTTATAATCAGTGACCCATTTTTTTATCGTTGATTTTGCTATCGTGGTCTGGGCCGAATTGGGAATAGAATAGTGCCGAGCTACCTTCTCTCGAATCAATTTCTCTCTTTCCCCACGATCTAGGCGCAGCCCTGTAACAAATTCAGAGATAATTCCGAATCTAAAAGTTGCAAGCTCCAAATTTTTATCACTTTCACTCATAAAGCTCCTTTTGCTGAGTTCTTTGGTTAAAAGAGTCATACAAAATGAATCCGCAGTGTGGTAATGACAATCAACGGTAGGGTAACCTCCCATCATTTGGCCTTGGGTGTTGTGTTGACCTAAAAAATGGTTAATTTCTTTTGTTGAAAGAAGTGAATAGTTTCAAGCATGCACTCTTTAAACATTAAATTAACTTGGGATTTTCTGATCAATTGATTCATCCAATGGCCACCCCTTTGTCTAGTCGTCCAAGGCGGCCAGTTTAAATACTTGACCCTGAATTTCAGAGCATTAAAAATCTGATCTATTGATTCTTGATAACGTCTCCAAAACTCTTCAGGTCGGCAGGTAATAACTAGCTTACACCCAGGACATCTCCATCTTTTTATATACACGCATTCTTTAACTGAATTGAAAAATCGACGTACGAATCCATGCCCCCAGACCTTTGACTTACATCGAGGGCAGCATGTGGGCCTAATCCATTTAAAGGATTTTCCGTCAGTGTAGATTTCAGCAATCTTTGAGTTGCAAGGTAAAGTCATCTACGGGGCATAGATTAAGGAAAATGGATTGGTCAAAATAAAGTGAGAATAAAATGAACGGGTTAAACGAATGATATAAAAACTACTCGATTCAGGTCAGTAAAGAGTATCAAGGAACACCGGGTGGCGATCTCAAATTATCGCATTCTGAAACTTGAGAACGATGAAGTTCACTTCAAATACAGAGACCGCAAGGACAATAACCAGGAGAAGGTGATGGTTCTTGGCGTTCATGAGTTTTTAAGAA
>JAWXAT010000060.1 GCA_034439615.1 Oligoflexia bacterium
GTTTTTTTCCAGATACTTCTACGCGCCAACCTTGTGCTATTAATGCTGAGGCGACACCTGGCAATTTATCGAGTTCTATAAAATCAAAATTATCAATGTCATGATGCTGCTTTAAAAAAGCTAACTCACTTTGTTCAGCCGCTTTATCACGCAAAATAATGCGTTTTTGAGTTTGATCAACAATCGAGGGGTTGATGTTATCAGCAGCGATTGTAATGCCTGAATAATTAAATGAAACATTGTATCGGTATGTCTGAAAACTACGTGCACTTGATGGAATAAAAACCATACGCGCAAAAGTTGGTTTCATGTCAATTTGTTGCCAAGCTAATTGCGCAGGCCAATTTGCTAGCGGTAAATCAGGAATTCGAATGAGCTCTTGAATAAATGTTTCGATATCGCTTTCTAAAACTTCAATAGGGCCTTTTGTTCGAAATTCGGTGATCCAATGCCAGTATTTTGAAGAATCAAAAAGATTGATACAATCTTGATATATAAAAAACTGTTTAAGTAAAAAAGGAATTTGCGCAAGATCAATTCTTTCACCATCTTTTAAGATGAAGCCATCGAGTATCCATTTTTCATTTTGCTGGGTTAATTCAAGTTGAAACTGACACGTCGATTTACCACCCCACTTTAAAGGAGTAACTTGATCAGGGTTTAAGATACGATCTTTTTTTAATAATACAAAACGCCCTGTAGCACTAAGTTGTGGCAATAAAATTTCGTACAGAGATGACGAAATATCGGCCCGACTATGCCCTGAACTCCAAGGTGTTTGACTACTACTACGCGCCCCTATTCCGTTTAAGAAAGGTAAAAGCTCTTGATCAGCTAGATCAGAAAACAAAGGTAACATGTCATCTTCAAATCGAAGTTCTCTGATTTTACCCCACTGATCAGTGCCAAGGCGCTGTCGGTAGTAAAAGTAAACACTGGTTCTATTTTTTATTGATTCATGAGTCTCATGTGGCTCTACCAGATACCAGGCTTCATAATACGTAGAAGCCGATTCTTTAGTTGTATTGAAATCAACGGCACTCATATTTTTAAGCCGGTCATTCCAACTTAAGGGCAATGCGCGTTCAAATTTGGGGCTTTCTGCAACTGGCAAAGCTAAGGGATGATCTTTGTCATTGTCAGCATCACTATCACCGTTATCAGAATCTTCATTTTCATCACTATCACTATCACCATCATCATCTTCGTCATCGTCATCGTCATCATCCAGGGAAAGCCCGTGAAGAACAAAGAGCTTATGTTGTCTTGGAACTTTTTGATCAAGACCTTGTTTATCTGCTTCTAAAATAGATGCCCACACATGCTTACACAGAAGACCGCTCTCAAAATACGGACACTCACATGCAGCTTGCAAACTCGTATGAGCATCGTTATGGGCAAGAATAATTTTGTATTGAGATCCGCTAGAACTTAATACTTCAAAGGTCCATTTTTTATCTTCGACAGATAAAAGTTTAACCTGACCTCTTTGAAAATACTCGGCACCGCGACTTCTTATTGTGGAATCAAAATTTGCTATACAACGTGCAGCTAAAGACATCTTTTAGTATCCCAAAAGTTCGATATTAATTCATATTGATATGACCAAACGTGCACTTTATACGATTTATACAAATGTGGTTACTAAATAAAAAATTTGACGTCATTTTGCCTCATCCATCATTTTGCCTGATAAAATATACAGGGGTTCCTACATTACTGAGATAATTAAGAATTTTGTGAATTAGTTTTCCTTTACACCGCTCTTAATGATGAGTAACTGTTCGCGTCATAGGGTGTTGTTTTTTAAACGACACCTATCTTTATTTGTAAGGATGTATTTATGAAGTCACTGGCGTTTTTAGTTATCTCAAGTTTGTTATTATCAATTCCTTCAATTTCAAGTAGCCAAAGCGAAATTACGATTAAAGATTACAATCAAGCACTTCCCTATTGGGGAACAAGCTGGTCACCCGGCCCCGCAGCTGTGAGCATGTATTACCCAAGTTTTTATACAGGTTTTGCAATGCGCACCCAATACCCTGAGCGCCTTCACCTACGCTTAGCACGCGGAAACCAAACGCGCATTTCAGTTATTTTAGATGAACAGACATTGAGTGATTATTTATTTGATCTTGTGAAACGCTATGAATTTTATAAAAAAATTCAAACTGTCGGTATTACTAAACGTTTTGTGTCGATTCCAGCGGATAAGAATACAAGAGCCATTGCTCAATTAGATTATTACAGTAAAATTATTGAGTCATCAGCCTATGGTATTTTGCCATTCGTAGAACGTGCAAAGTTAGGTAACGAATCAGCACAAAGTATTTATTCAAAAAGTCTCAGGGTTTTAAGTGAGCTAAATTTGGGCCGTGTTTTTAAACTGCGCCTTAATCTCACTCAAGAATTTTTAAAATGGAAATCTCAAATACAACAAACCGTAGGTACAAATGAAAATGGTATTGCCCAACTTGCAAGTGACCCAAAACAAGCCGTTGTTGCTATAAATTCACTTCTTTGGGGTCGCATTAATTATGTTCAAAAGCCGACACCTGAAATTCTCCAAAAACTATTAAGCACTGCCACCTTAGCAGTTAGTAGTGACGAAACACTTTTTTTAAATTCAGCATTAGAGCTTTTTAAATTAGTCACAGGCAATAAATACGACATCCAAGTGGTAGGTGCTCATGGGCAATGGGAAAGTGCCCTTCAATGTGCAAATGTTCAAAAATGTTATTTGAGCTACCCTGAATTCACAACGATTTACCCTACCGGCTCTGTGATGGCTTCAACACGTGATCAATTTGGAAATCAAATTCACACGTTCTCAACCCCAGGACTTTGGAATTTTCATGCCTATGGCGGTGGTCGCGACGTAGATAATATTCGCGATGAACCTTACTATGGCTGGATACCTAAAATGGATTACGAAGCTGTCGGTAACGGATATCATAATCCTGCAGTTCGATTTTATGGGCCAAGTGCTGACACCAAAAAGATGCTAGGTGTTCCAACCAATCATAATATTTTATGGACAGTAAAACGAGGCGACGTTTCTCATGGCTGTTCGCGCCTTTCATCAGGTCATATTTGGGAATTGCGCCATATCTTTCCCGTACAAAACGAGAAGATGATCCAAGTTAAATATTTTGGAAACCGACCACAAGACTTTGACCTATTTGATATCGACGGTGATGGCCAACTTGAAGTCATGGGGGTTGAATATTTTATCTCATATGGCCTTCAGGGTACAGATAACATGGGTCGTCGTGAAGGTGTGGATATGCAAGTAAACGCTGATCATAAGCTTGAATTTTACACAAGCTTGTATGGCGCACAAAAAGTTTTCACCGTTGTTGATGGCATATTTGTTTTCGAAAATCCCACAACTTCTGTGCACTCTTATCTTGATGCAAAACGTAAAACTGTGACCACCCTCACACTCAATGGTCAATACAAACTCTATGAGCAAAGTTATGAGAGAGATAAACTTCAGCTTTACTCTTCATTTGCAGAAACTAATTCACCCACTTTTAAGCGTGTCGTACGTTTATTGGGTCGTGTGAGGGGTTGTGCACCAACATCGAATAAAAATGAGTGCGGAGAAGCAGCTTTTGATGCAGAAGCCGCTGAACTTTTAAATCAATTACAATAATGAAATAGGTATAAAATGAAAGCTCTGGTTTTAATTCTATTAAGTTTGATCAGCGTTAATACACACGCTGATCTTACTACGGCTTTTAAAAACTTAGAGATGCAGAGTAAGGGCCCCTTTGACCAAAATGTATTACAAGGCCCACTGTCTCGTGAACCCATTATCGGCGGAATAACCCCCGTTGATTCAATATTTCAAGCAGCCTATCGAAACGAAACTGCAGACATACTCGCAAAAGAATATGATTTTTATGTCGGAAATTTATTTACAACAAATTATTACGAACTCATGGGTGAGTACGTGTTTGGCGATTATCGAAGTAATCACCCCCTAGATCACCAAAGCCTCCTCCTTGAAAATGCAAAAGCATTTCCAAAAGCAGCCTCAATGTTGAGACATTGGGTACTCGAAAAGTATTACGTAGAGCATTCTCCTACTTCTAAAATCGCTATGAATTTTAAAAAACGCGGGATCAGTGATGCTCAAAATGAACAAACATTTGCGTATTATTTTTTTAATTTTTACTTAAGTTCATTTAACAATAACTTACCTCAGTTTTTACCCGCACTCTTACTCGTTAAAGATAGCCCCCTGGGGGGACTCGCAGCTTTAAATAGAGCTCGAGATTTAGTTGCCACCACTTATGATGAATACCTTTTAATTCTTGGCATAGACGCACCCGTAACAAGACGTGTTTATCAAATCAGAAACATGGTCCATAACCAACTCTCTTTAAATGTGATCGCTGAAATTGATCGTTTTTATAAAGACTTCCCCGATGACAAACCTGCCAACTTTGAAGAAGTTCAAAAAATTCTACGTGACTATTACAGTTCAAGTGCAAGTGAAATTGCAAAGCGCGCGGCAAAGTTGGGTTCAGCTCAAATTAAAAAACTTGCTGAAGTAATCGTTCAAAAAGGCGCCAGTATCGGCGCACTTTACGAACTATCTGCACTCGTTGCAGACATGAAATCAAATATTGCTGATGTGAAATTTGTACCTTACGAGAAAAAGACAGATGCATTACTTGTGATCGCTGCCACTTCACAATTTCTCAATAAAGAAATTGAATTAAAAGATTTATCAAAATTAAAACCAACTGAAGTAGTCGCAGCCCTTGCCACTATACTTAACAGTATTTATATTGAAGGATTTCTCATTAAAGATAATTGGGAATACTTCAAGCAAGAACTCAGCACCGTTACCGCACCCAAAGTCGCAGCCACACATTTAAGCAGTGCAACAGATATAGCCCTAGATACTCTCAATGAAGCATTTAGACCTGCTTTTGATCAATGGGTTTTAGTGATGCCAAAAATGAGTTCATTTATTGATAATACAATTAAATCGTCTGCCGTAAATACGGCAGCAATTGTGATTTTGAAAATTAAATAGTTAATAATTAAAGGAATTATAAAATGATTAATGCAAATGCTGGTTTCAAAGTTTTAGTCTCATTACTGTTTTGTTTATTTAGTGCCTCTGAGGCATTGGCCCAAGCGAAAATTATGCAGTTCGGTGAAGCCCATGGGCAACTTATCTATCTCACCACAAACGACATAATGACTGAATCACCAAAATTTCAAAATCTTTATGCACTTTCAATTCCTGTTTTTGAAGAATTACCAGCTCACATGTCTGTAGTGGCAGGTGCAATCACACTTAAGCAACAAAATCAAAATTCACACATTCAATTAAAATCAAAAGCACGACATACTCCGAATCTCGATATCTCAGAACTACCCGGTGGACTTCAAAATGAACTCCTTAAGCCGTTTAAAGATGGCGATTGGGTTCACATGCTTTTAGGTAAAGATGGAAGTATCAGTATTAAAGTTTCAACAGAGCAAAATGCAATTGATTTTGCAAAAAAGCGAGTTGTTGCTCCAGTTACATTAAAATCTAATTTGATTGAAACCAGAATATTATCAGCTGAAGAATTAACATGGCAAGATGCAGATAAAGTAGGTTCAAAAGCTGCAAACTACGCTGAACTTGCAAAGGTTTTAAACTCAGCACAAAGAATAGTTGTCAGGCCTGGTTTTGCTATTCCTTTTTCATATTACCAAGAATTTATTAATCAAAATCCAACAATCAAATCAGCTATTGAACAAATACTGCGTGATCCGTTGATGTCTAAAGTTGCAAAGCCTGAATATAGAGAGCGAAAATTATTAGCACTTAGAAATTTAATGCTCGCGCCAGATAACTTAGTTTCACAAAATTTAATCGATAATCTTTTGGCAAAAATGGATCAGTTTAAAACACCCAAAGGATTGCCACGTAAAATGAAATTACGAAGCTCAACAAATTCTGAAGACCTCCCCAATTTTAATGGCACAGGCCTGTATGATTCTGAATCATATAAACCAACTGAAAAAGATGCGAAATCGCAAAAAGAAATAGAAAAACCACGTGACCTTAAAGTTGAAAGTCTTAAAAGTGCATTACGCATAGTTTGGGCTTCGGTTTGGAATCGTCGCGCATTTGACGAACGCACACTCTATAGTATTCCTCACGGTGAAGTAAAAATGGGAATCCAAGTAAACTTGTCATTCAAAAAAGAAATTGCTGATGGTGTTCTCATCACAAAAAATGTGGCCCAAGATAGTCGCTATACAGGTCACGGCGTATATCTTGAAAGCCAACGAGGTGATAAATTCAGCGTTGCTAACCCCGAACCGGGCACACATCCAGAGCGTGTACTGGTTTTGATTGATAAAAACAATCCATTAGATCAAGCAACCTATCAAATCAAAGTACTCCAACGATCAAACATTGCTGACGACTCGATAACGATTTTACCTCAAGATAACCCAAATTCAGTAATGACCGATGAAGAAATGAAAGATCTTGTATTTCAATCGCTAAAAGCTGAGGCCCATTTTAAAAATCTAGTGGGCAAAGATAATCATGATTTTTCACTCGACATCGAATTTAAAGTAGATGCTGATGACACAAAATCACGACAGGTTTATTTAAAACAAGCACGTCCGTATCTTAATTAATTTCAAAAACATAAATTCAATACCAATGACCAGTTCGACTTTGAGCTTAAGCTAAAAGTCGAACTGGACTTGTTCGCCTCACTTCAGATTGTTAAATTTTATACATCATAAAATTTAACCATGCGCGCATTGCCTTGGGGAAGGCATGCACGATTCTCATGGAGGGGGCCTTATGCATAATTCAATGCAAATTGCATTTGGGATTGTATTTACTCTACTAGCTACTGACACCGTTAATGCTGCCATGCCTACACATCCTGAAATTGATAACTCATTTATGACTTTACCTGATGGCCGAAGTCTTAAAAAAATATCTGTCAAAGGTAAAAAACTAGAACTTGCACGCGGGGGTAACATCAAGTTTGGTCTCGCAGAACAAAATGCTTATTTAAAATTAAAACAAGAGACCTTAACAATCCCTGGGCATTTAGTGCAGTGGACTTTAATGGATCTCGACCGCCATCAGGTCATTGCTCAAAGTGCAAGTGCGAGGCTAAAAATATTTGGTGCATCTGTTGCTAAAATTTTCACAGCTGCCACTTTGCTTGATAAAAAGAACGGAAAATTATCAAAATCACAATTACAATTAATGGCCGATATGCTCGTTGTCTCTTCAAACACTGCATGGACAGAATTACAAAAACAAATCGGCGATGGTTATGATGATCGCGGTCGCGCCACAACTCACGCCTTCACTCAACGCATGGGATATTTACGCACACGTGGATTTCAAGGTTACTGGGGCGATATGCACGGCAACGAACTTACAACTGAAGAGTTAGCAGAGTTTCTTTATGATACTTACCAAGGTAATTACCCAGGTGCTGAAGTCCAGTGGAAAATAATGCACACCTGTCGCACTGGCGAATCACGTGCACGTAAATATTTACCAAGTAGTCTTTATATTGGCGGTAAAACAGGAACCTACGATGGCTCCACCGTAAATCCAGAAACTGGTAGTACGCAAAATGCCAATGGTACACAATACAGCGTTCGGGTGCGTAATCATGTAGTGGTGTTTAATGTAAAAGGTAAAGAATACGGACTCGCTATACTTGCAGATACTGGCTCTGATGAATCAGCTGCACTTCTTGCAGGAGGACTCTTGCATGAGTACACCAGATATGAGAAATAGGTGGGATGAATTCACAAGTTCCTATAGTTTTTATTCACGGCTTTAAGGGTGCACGCCTCATTAATAAAGAAAATAAAATTGTTTGGATCACACCCCTTCAGGTACTTGCATTACATACTCCAGCCATTGGGCTTCCACTTATATGGAATAATAATGTTCAGGAAAAAGATGGCTTAAGTGTTCATGCGGCCCAAGATGATGTGTCGGTCATACCAGGGCTGTACAGGATTTCACCTTATGGCGTATTATTAAAAGCCATGGCCTCTTGGGAGCAGCCATTTTATTCTTTTGTCTATGATTGGCGTCGAAGCAATTTTGAAACACTAAATCTTTTTGAAAAATTTATTGAATCAATAAAACAAAAACATGGCAGCAAAGTAAAGGTTATAGCCCACAGTAATGGCGGAATGCTTACCCTCGCTTTACTTAACCAAAGACCCGATTTATTTGAGAGCATTGTATTTATTGGAGTTCCGTTTCGAGGAGGAATTGGTTTTTTACCAGACTTACAAGTTGTAAGGGCCTTTGGATTAAATAAAAGAATTTTATCCCCCGCAGTATTGGGCTCGATGACCCCCGTTTACACAAGCTTTCCCCTCACTGGTCACGGCGCACTTGATAAAAATGGAGTACCCCACTTGACTGATTATTTTTCAGTTCAAACTTGGCAAAAAAACCAATGGGGTTTGTTTAAAACTTCAAAAGAATCAAAAGAAAAAATCGAAAAATTTATGATTGAAGCCTTAAAACAGGCTAAAGAATTTCGAGAACTTATGGTTAGTAAAAATATTTCTTATCCGCCAATCAAAGTGGTTCTCTCAAAGACACGACCAACATTGTTTGCAATTAAAGCGCTTGATAAGGGTTGGGATCTCAATGCTTTAAAAAAACCTGGTGATGGACGCATATGTGAAGAAGATGCATTACCGCCCGAAGGCATTCCCTATACAAAGTTTTATTCAAATGCTGAGCATTCTGATCTCATTAATGATCCAAAAATCATGGGTTGGATTAGATAACAAGATTGTGACCTTGATTTAGTAATCAAATGTGATTTCAAATAAACTGTCTACAAAATGATAGTGTTAGATTTTAAGACAGTTTAAATAAAATTTTTAAAAACAGCTCTTACGTACTCGCTGAAGCTATGCCAGCAAACTTTTTAACCGCGCGTTCAATCTCAAACAACATGTTTCATAAAACCGTTTGAATTCTCGACAAAAGACATAACATTCTATTTTACAGTAAGCTTGTAAAACTCCTCAGTAATTCTTTGAACTGACCTTTGGCACTACTTATGCTTTGTAATATATTGGGGGAACGACCATTGAAGTACCTGGGCTCTAGAGTTTTATTATATTCCGTGTTGACGACATCTTGCATGCTGATTTCAGCTTGTGGTGATGGAATTAGCTTTCAACAATTGCCTTCAACCAAAAAATTAACTGAAGACAAACCCGTAATGAGTCCAACACCAACACCAACACCAACACCAACACCAACACCAACACCAACACCAACACCAACACCAACACCAACACCAACACCAACACCAACACCAACACCA
>JAWXAT010000061.1 GCA_034439615.1 Oligoflexia bacterium
GCACGCAGTCAAACCTGTCATTGCAGCCAAAGTTAAAATCAGTTTTCCAAAGTGTTTCATCATATGAAACCTCCATCCACAGATACCTTATTGCGTGCCTCGTGCCAGCGTCAGATAAAATTTATCAGGTCTAGACGATGGGTTTGAGTGTTGGGGCTGTGATTTTGTAAACACTGGTGACGAAGAAGGGCGTTTTATCGCTATTTTTCCAGGCACCATTTATAACCAACTTTCAATTTAGGTGTTACCGTTATCAATACTAGACTTAGAAATAAAAGCTTTGAGCTATTCATGACGAAGGTCTGTGCAATCATCGCACCTATCATATTTGAGTGGGGTTTCGCTCACAAACTGCTCAATAACAGTATGTGCTGTGTCGATAAAGCATCATGACAATATTCAAAGCGAAATTATACATATGTGTATCAATTATAGTTGTTCTGTTTAGTGTTGGGTCCTTTGCTCAATCACCAAGCTCTACTCAAGTGCAACCTAGTACTAACGAACAAAAACGAAAACTTGCTCAAACACTTATATGCCCAGTTTTACCATGTGGGATCAGTATCCCAGGGGATAATGAGCTCGATACTTCTAGTATTCTTGAGTGTGCTGTTGATGAGGCAAGACGAAAATCACCAGACTCAGGCAGACGACAATGAGTCAAAATATACGCATCATACTATTTTTGATTTTATCTATGGGTATGAGTGCTGAATCACAAGAATTTAAAAGTAAGGCATTAAGGACATATGAAGAGATTTCAGGTGATGTGTGTGGTTCAAAGCTCAGTGTCAAAGATCGCAGTAGTGATGCGGCAGAATTAGCATTTAAAAAACTTTGTGAAGAATCAAATTGTTCACCTGATCAAGTTGCAGCATCTTGGAAATTGTTTCAGAACAGTTATCGCATGAGGCAATGTGTATTATTTAATGACCTCTCGAAAAATGATAAGCAAACAACTCAGTGTGAGCTTAATAATTTAAATACATTGGGTGAAAATATAATACAGCGGAATAAAACCACTTCTCCACTTCAGCTTATTGCAGAATCAACTGCTAGAAGTATTGCTGATATTTGTGAAATCGAAAATACTTTAGTTGAGAAAAAAGCACTCGATAGAAAAACCAGATTTGGTAAATACACAGAGATAGGTGGCAACTTAGCCGCAGGTTTAGGGTATCATTACAAACAAAAAGTTAAAGATGCGGCAGCATACTGGCCAGAAGCTGCTAAAAATTTTGTAACAGGTAAAGGGTGGGGTAAAGGTGCCGTTGCGCAAACAATGATGCCTGACTCACCAGCAGAAACACAAACACAAGAAAATATGACCCTCTTTAAATTAAGAGATACTCATGAAATGGCAATATGGCGATCAAATGAGCCTAGAATGAAAGCCCTTATCGAGAAATACACCCGCGGTTATAACGATGGTAAAGGTGAGTGCAGTCAATTTGGAACTTTTGATAGTCCTGGCACGGCTGAAAGCAAATCTTTGAAGCTTAAACGTCTGGCAAATCAACTTTTGAAAAAAGATGCAAGCGGGCCAGATAATCTTACGAGTGTCATCGCTGATCTAAAAAAAGATGCATCGACAAAGATCAAAGAAATTAATGCGCTTAGTGTAAAAGTGGGCAATCAATCTCAACCTGTATTTATGTGTAGTCAGCTTGATCCAGATCGTAAGGGTTATGATTATGCACGCAAAGCACATCAAAGTGGTTATACAGATAAATTTATTTCATCAAATGCAAATTTCAACACACTTTATAATAATAGCAATACACTCGCATGTTTAAATGGTGAATTTAAAGGCGCAGATTATCTTGATACTCAATCTCAAATTTATGCTGAAGCTTTTATGGAAGCTATGATGATTGTGCCCATTGCAGGTGTATTCGGTAAAGGTTTACAGGCAAATCGAGTGGCTGAGGCCGTCAAAGTTGCTGCTGCAACTCGCAATGCTGAATACGCAGTAACAGTGGCATATCGAGCATCACAATCAGGTCAGTTTTTTGCTAGGGCAAATGGTGTCGCTGCGGCAGCCGACGCTCTTTATGGTTCAAAATTCTTTGTTGATGCCATCAACACTTGCATGTCTAATAAGTCAAATAAATTTCAGCTCGATAAGTGTGAAGAGTCGAATCCGAAGATGGTTGAGAGCACACTTGAACAAACCCAGTGTATGACAAATATTATAATGGCTACAGTTGGCTTGGGTATGTCGTCTGCATTTACCCCCACAGTTCTTAAAGAATTACGTCTTGCTTCAAAAGAATTAAAAACAGCAAATGATGCTTTAAGATTTGCTAAAAACTTTTCAGAAAGAACGGCAGGGCGTGAAGTCGCTGCTTTAAATAGACAAGTAGGTGCAAAATCAGCTCAAGCCACCAAAGATGAAGCTAAACTTCTTGAGAGAAACAAATTGGCGGGTGTTGGTTCTGCAACTGGTGAATCGCCAAAATTTCGCTTGGCTACTAAAATTGATGATATCACCAATCGGTTTTCTGATGCCTACAGTGGGAATGCAGTTCTTGCAAAACAAGATCGCGGGTTATTCAAAAGTGCTTATGATAATATGCGCATAGGGGGCGTTAAAGAAATTGATGCCGTTGAGTTTCTCGATGCCTTGAGCCAATTTTCACCCGATATGCGTCGAAAAGTAGCAAAGCTCATTCAGGGTAATGCGCTGGAAATTGATGACAAAGTAAAAAAGGCTTTAACGGTTATACGACGTAGTGGTTGTTTTATCCCACAGAAATAGTAATCTCCTTTTCTAATGGTCCAAAAAACATTTGATTATCTGATTATAGGCAGCGGTTTCGGCGGCAGCGTTTCAGCTCTACGTTTAGCTGAAAAAGGCTATTCGGTTTTAGTGCTTGAACGGGGGCGTCGTTATGAAGCCTCGGACTTTCCAAAGTCTAATTGGAATTTGCGTAAATATCTTTGGGCTCCGCTATTTAAATGTTTTGGTATTCAAACAATCACACTTTTTAAAAATGCTTTAATACTTTCAGGCACGGGAGTAGGTGGGGGGAGTCTTGTCTACGCAAATACTCTGATGGTTCCAGGGGATAGTTTTTTTAATGACCCTGTATGGAGTGGTATCAAAGATTGGAAGTCAGCACTTCTTCCTCATTACAAAACAGCTCAGCGAATGTTGGGGGTGACTCAAAACCCACTTTTAACTGAAGCTGATGATGTTTTAAAAAAGTTGGGTGAAGATTTTGGCTGTGCGCAAAGCTTTCATTCAGTCGATGTTGGTGTTTATTTTGGTACCGAAACAAAAGACCCTTATTTTGATGGTAAGGGGCCGATGCGTTCGCCTTGTGTTTTTTGTGGCGGCTGCATGGTGGGCTGTCGCTACAATTCGAAAAATACATTAGATAAAAACTATCTTTATTTTGCCGAAAAATCAGGTGCTCAAATTATTCCTGAATGTGAAGTGGTGAAAGTTACGCCACTTGAATTCAACACGACTGCAAAAAAAACAGCACAAACATCTGATCCATCAACAATGCGCTACTTAGTTGAAACGCGTAATCCGTTGTCATGGTTTGGTGGTAAACGCCGAACATTTCAGGCTCGTAATGTGATTTTTGCAGCCGGAGCAATCGGAACAGTCAAACTTCTTTTAGAAAACAAAGTTATCCACAATTCACTTCCTCATTTATCAGATGAATTAGGTAAAACCGTGCGTACAAACGGGGAAAGTCTTGTGGGTGCGACATCACTTCAAAAAAATGTCGATTACACAAAAGGCATTGCCATCAGTTCTGCAATTCACCCTGATAAAATCACAAAAATCGAAGTAGTAAGATACCCGGCGGGCTCAGGATTCATGCGTTTGTTAGCGCTTCCACTCACAGGCCCTGGACATGCTTTTATCAGGCCGTTAAAGTTTTTTGCTCAATGCATTTTGCGCGTGGGCGATTTAATTAAATTATGCACTGTAAAAGATTGGGCAAAAAGTACTGTGATTTTATTAGTCATGCAAACCGTTGATAATCAAATTGCACTGGGAATCAAAAGGCCTTGGTACAAATTATTTCGAAAATCATTTGGTTCAGTAGAAACAGGCTTACCTCGAATTCCTGCTTATATTGAAGTAGCTCACCGAGCCGTTGAAAACGTATCACGTAAAATCAAAGGCATTTCTCAAAACGCATTTTCAGAACCACTACTTAACACTCCCGCATCGGCACATATTTTAGGTGGTGCTCGCATCGGTGCTTCAGTGCAAGACGGTGTAGTAAATGAAAACTGCGAAGTATTTAATTACCCCGGCTTGTACGTAATCGACGGCAGCATGATCCCCGCCAATCTAGGTGTGAACCCCAGTCTCACAATTACAGCCCTTGCCGAACATGCGATGGCGGGTGTGTGTCTGAACATCTAATAGATGCCTAACTTCATAGGAGTAATCTTTATTAGACGAAGAACTAGCACTATTTTTATTGATGCTTTCTTGTCTAGTTTTCTTAAAATCCACCGAAGAGAACATTGTGTGTTGGTTCTCATACGGGCCTCCTTATCAATCGGAGGCATTCCATAGCCTTGGCAACCAAGAGCTTGGCAAGCAGTTACACTGCAAGCGAGGCTAAGGTGCCAGGGCCTTTTTATTTATATCTCTGAAAATTATTCTTCGGAAGTGGACGAAATAGCGGCGGAGTTCCGGATGAAAAGCATTACAAAAAGTAACGGCGTACCTAATTGTAATGTGTCTACGATTTGGTCAGCTATCAATGGATTTGTCGGAGTTTTGAATCTTGGGGAGCATCAAGAACTTAGCGGGTTTTAAGGGCTTATTGGCTAAGTAATTACAGTTAAAATGTAAACAAATTTAAAGCGTATTTGAAGGTAAGTAGCTAATAATATTGATTATTTTTACTGGCACCCCCCTTGCTATATATACTGGTATGAAGACAAACGGGGGAAACAATATGAAAGCATTAAGAATAACATTTTTAGTAGGAATCATGGTTTTAGTTATAGCAGGACATGCAATGACTGCACGTGCTGATATCCCCGAGGGCTTTCAAGCCGCAGGTCAATTAGATGTTTTCGTTACTACAAATATTGATGGTCAAAAAGTGATAGCTCAAACTCAATGTTATAAATCAACTGATGGCAAAGACACATATTGTGAAACAGAAGAGCGTCTTGCTGATTCAAACGTAGCAAGCAAATAACTAGTTCCGCTTATAACCTTCGACAACCTTATTAACTACTTCAGGCAAACCTTTAAAAGCATCCCACTTACGAAAACGTAAAGGTGCTATTTGTTCACCTCTGATGAGTTTTTTAAGTTCATTTTCTAGCCTCCAAACGGGGCCAACTAAATGATGAGTCAAAATTATTCCAACTAAGGTGAAAATCACACTCATCACACACACAACTACAATGAGTTTTGTCATTAAGTTATCAGCAATGTATTGAAACGTATCGATACGCATCGGGGGTGCTTGGTATTGGCCGTTAAATAAAAGGCCTAAATCCATGACCGCGCGATGTGCAGTGTAACAGATAGCCACTGAAGACACGATCGCAATACCTGCAAGCACACCTACAAGGCCGAATTGTACTTTTGGTGCAATACAGTAATTTCGGCGGTACCAAGCTGGCTTCTTAGTCGGTGTTGGTGTCGGTGTGTTCATAGTTAGCGTTTTAACCTTTCAATGGATATTTCTTTGACCAGTAATTCCAAAGATAAATGCTGCCTAAGAAAGTAAAAATTGAGAAAAATTGACTGGTACTTAACCAAGGGTCAATTACAAATCCTCGGATAGAATCACCACGATAAATTTCAACAATCGATCGGCCAATGGAATACAAAAGCATATATGTTACTAATAGTTGACCTGTGAATTTCTTTCTTTTTCTCATAAACATTGTCACAGCAAAAATCACTAAGGCATTTAGGGCATCATAAATCTGAGCGGGGTGAAGCAAAACACCTGGAGGTGCAAGGCTTAAAGGGTCAGTGAATGTTACTCCCCATGGAAGCCCAGGTGCTGGTTTACCAAAGCAGCATCCGGCAAAAAAACATCCCAGACGCCCGAAAAAATGAGCGATGGCTAAAGACGGAACGGCTAAATCCATAACTTTTAAAGTTGGAAGTTTATATTTTTTAGAAAAATACCAGAAAGCGAAAACTCCGCCGGCAAAGCCGCCATAAAATACAAGTCCACCTTCCCAAAAATATAAAATCTCAATCAAGTGATCACTGAAGTATTCAAATCGCGTCATGATATAAACCATACGTCCACCGATGAGGCCCATAAATAAGCCCCAAAAGGAAAGATCCACGACGCGTTCAGCGTTGAGTCCTTCGCGCTTGGCTTGATTGTAAACAAGGTAGAGGCCAAATAAAAAACCAATGACGATCATTAATCCGTAGGTGTGAAGCTTTAGAAAACCAATCTTAAGAAGTAGCGGATGCATTTTTTTTCTTCCTTTGTAAAAGCCATAGTCCAATAGTCATAGTCGCAAAACTCAACCAAGTGGACACACTTAAATTTATAAAAGCTTCACCCCTAAAGTCACCACGAAACTGCTCAACGAGAGCTCGACCTAGGCCGTGAAGTACAAACCATAAGCCTAAAAGCTGTCCATGTACTTTGAATTTTCGCTTTTTTTCTAAATACACTAAGATCAGTACAACTCCAAGTTCCCATAGCGATGAGTAAATCTGTGTTGGGTGAAGTGGTACACCAGCTGGAGCTTCAACACCTTCAGGGAAATGCACTGCCCATGGAAGATCACAGGCTCGTCCAAAGCAACAACCAGCAAGAAAACAACCAAAGCGTCCGATGGAATAACCCAATGCTAAAACAGGGGCAAAAAGATCTGCGTATTTGAAAAAATCCCATTTGCGAAAACGGCAAAGGAGTAATGCACTTATGAAACCACCAATTGCTCCGCCGTAAAAAACAAATCCGCCGTTCCAAAATTTGTAAATCAGGCTTGGGTCTTGAATGTAAACTTCAGGATATTCAAAAACGATATGCGCAAGTCTTGAGCCTAAAAAACAACTGATCATCGAAACAAGGGCGATGTCTAATGTGGCGGTGGTGTTGTATTTAAATTTAATGCTTCGAAAATATATCCAAAGAATTCCGAAGGTGAAAATCCCGCTATTGACGACAAGATACGTTGGTAAAACCAGATCTTCTGTGCGAAGCACAAAAGGCCACATTTTTTAGACAGCCCCGCTTTTTTTGGTATCCGGATCTTTTGTAAAAAGCATTTGCGCTAAAAGCATTCCGACACCACAGACAATAGCTGAGTCTGCGACATTAAATGCAGGCCAATGATAGACCTCTTTGTAATGAAAATCTAAAAAGTCGATAACGTACTGAAAGCGCAATCGGTCAATGTAATTTCCGATAGCGCCACCAAAAATTAATGAGAGCGCCATGATCTGAGTTTTTTGATCATCTTTAGTTGTTTTCATGATCATGAGAATAATACCCATTGCAACAAGTGGGATTACTATA
>JAWXAT010000062.1 GCA_034439615.1 Oligoflexia bacterium
AAGCAGAGAAGCGCGAAGTCGCATCACTTGATGGAATGCAAAAAATTGTTGGCGATAGTGCCATTGGTGTAGCGGGTGATAATATTTTTGAAATGGTGAAGCGTCGCTATCAAAAGAAAATCGAAAAAAGCACTTTCCTTCCAAAAAAGTAAGGCGTACCTTTTATTAATGAGTATGCATCGTGTTTTGGGAATTATGTCTGGTACAAGTCTTGATGGCGTTGATTATGCGCTTTGCGAGATTTCAAAAGCATCTGTTAAATTAAAACAAATTTGGTCTTTTGAATATCCAGCAAAACTTAAAAGCCGATTGATGGCTGCGGCTAGTAATAATCTTTCAAGCTATGATTTTTCACAATTGCATCACGATCTTGGTCGTTTTTATGCTCTTAAAGCTCCAAAAGTAAAATTTGATTACATTGGTCTGCATGGGCAAACCATTTTTCATAATCCCGTAAAAAATGAAGGGGCCACTTTTCAAATGGGTGAGCCTGCTTATTTAGCAGCGCGTTTTAATGTACCGGTTGTGAATCAATTTCGCACCATGGATCTCGCCCTTGGCGGTCAAGGCGCTCCACTTGCAACTCTGTTTCATAAAGAAGTTTTCTCGCGTAAAAATTTAAACGTCGCTGTGAATAATTTAGGTGGAATCAGTAACGTCACCTACTTACCAAAATCGGGTAAAATTTTATCTTTTGACACGGGTCCTGCGAATATTTTAATCGACGGGGCTATAAGTCATTTCACGCGCGCAAAATTAACGTTTGATAAAAATGGTGAATATGCAAGGCGTGGAATTTCTCATGGCGGTCTAATTGATAGATGGCTTAAGCATCCGTTTTTTGCAAAAAAACCACCCAAGAGCACGGGCCGTGAAGAGTTTAGTTTCTTATTTCTTAAAAAAGTATTGGCTGAATGTTCAAAACTCAAACTTGATTCATATTCAACTGTTGCGACACTCACAGGTTTCACGGCAGCAAGTCTTGCGCTTAATTATGAAAAGCATTTGCCTCAATGGCCAGACGTAGTTGTTTTATGTGGCGGCGGTTCTCAAAATTCGACATTAGTAAAAGCAATCAGATCTGCCTTGCGTGAACGTCAATGGCTCAATGTTGGCTCAAAGCTTGTAAAACCACTTGATGTCGTTACATCAGCAGAGTGGGGGTGGCCCACACAAAGTATCGAAGCTGCAGCGTTTGCACTACTTGCCTATCGCACCGTAAATCACTTATCAGGAAACATACCGCAAACCACCGGCGCACGAAAAGCAGCCGTCTTAGGCCAAATCACTCCAGCGCCATAACGAGAATGCTACAAAACTAAGGTGTTTGTGTGTACTGCGTCGGCGGGGACATTTACGCCAGCGGCTATTATTGAATTTTCGATTACTGCGTTTTTATCGACGGTGCAGCCGTCACCAAAAACTGCAAAGCCTGATACCTTAACACTTGAGTGAATAAGGCATTGTCTGCCTAAAAGTATTTTATTTTGATTTCCTAAAGGCAAAAGATGTTCGCAGCCCTGGCCCTCCCAAATATTTGGCCTTCGATCATACCCAGGCCAAAAGCGGCGAAACAGACTTAAAAAATAAGGTTGGTGTTGAAGTTTGGGTAACATCTTAAGAAGTGATTCTGTGGCCTCTAAATAATCTTGCAACGTGCCCGCATCAAACCATAAACCAGATTTTTCATAAGCCATTACGACTTCATCTTTTGCAATAGCTTTAAGATAGACGTCATAGTTGATGTCGCATGCACCAGCGGGTATGTATTTAAAAATACTTTCTTCTAAAAGATGCACACCCACAAAATGAAAGGGCTTACATTCTTTTGCGGGCTTTTCTTTTCCGATATGTACAACTTGATTTTTATCGTCAACCCAAACAGCGCCGTATTTTTTTCCGGCTTCAGGATGTTCCATCACGATAAGTGTGGCGAGTGCGTGACTTTGATGATGCACCTCTAAAGCATCTGTGATTGAAAAACCATTCACCACATCGGCATTAGCCACAACGAAGGTTCCGCGGCTAGATAGTGTTTGTCGTGCTTTTTTAATCGCCCCACCTGTGCCAAGAATTTTATTTTTTTCATCACTAAAATGCAGAGGTACGTTAATGGCATCACTATATTTATGAAACGTTTCTTTTATTTTATCAGGAAGATGATGTGTGTTGATGGTTAGATTGTCTAAACCTAATTGCTGCATCAAATGAAGGTTGTAAAAAGCAATTGGTATATTCAAAAGTGGAATCACAGGTTTTGGAATTTTTTCTGTGAACGGTTGAAACCGAGTGCCTAAGCCTGCTGCTAAAAGTAGACCGTTCATGATGGGGTAATATCTTTTTCAAATAATCCTTGATCGGTAAGTAAATCAAGAAGCTCACGATGTTCTGGAAATTTAAGCAGGGCTCGACGCACACGTTGAAGAGTACTGCGAATATATTTTAAATACCGTGTATCATTTCGGGTGTTAAAAAAACTAGCAAAAGACCCGCAGGCCTTAAGACATCGTTGAATGCTTTGAAGGTCATAAATTTTATCAAAGTGTTCGCGATCAACGGGCTTTGGAATAAACTCCCGTCTTTTTTCTAAGTAATAATTTAACAACCCTTCGGCAACTTCTTCATTGAGATCAACATATGAATCACGAAGTAAACTCACAAGATCATATTGAACAGCACCCAATCTTGCGTCTTGAAAGTCGATGACACGCATTTTACCGGTTTTAATCATAAGATTGCGTGAGTGATAATCACGGTGTGCAATGAACTTTGGTTCTTGATGAATTTTTTCACAAATTGCATGAAAGTGTTTATCTAAAACAGCGTTTTGTTTGTCGTCAAATTTTAAATGCAAAAATTTTTCTAATAAATGCTCTCGTGCGTAATTTATCTCCCACAAAAGTCGTTCAGTATTAAACTCAATTTTAAATGCAGAATACTCAGGCTTACGATCGGCGGTACATGGATAATGAATTTTTATGATTTCATCAATTGAACGTTGATAAAATTCAAGCGCATGAATTGGATTTTGGCTTTCCCAGAATTTTCTCTCTAGGGTTAAATCACCTAGATCTTCTAATAAAACAAAACCTTCTTCTTTAGAAACATTAATTACTTTAGGAACATGTACGTCATGTTTTGCGAAATGTTCTAGTACATTTAAAAATGGATAATTTTTTACGTCAGTGAAAGGTTCCCAACTCATAAGCACATAAGAGTCTTCGTTTAGCATTGCGCGGTAGTAGCGTCTTGCAGAGGCATCACCGGCTAATGATTGAACAACTACATCTTTACTTTTAAGTGAAGTGCTTAAAAATCTATAATACGAATCAGACTCAAGAATTTTTGCCACTCCGCTTAGCCTGTTTTTTTCTTTGGTGGTGCTGGTGGAGTTGGAGTCATCGGTGCAACATAAGCTTTCATCGCTTCAAATTCAGGTGTGCTGACGATTGATTTTTTTTGCGGTGGAAGTTTTGCGATATAGGCTTGCGCTTCTTTTATGCGATCTGCAGACGGTGGATGTGTGCGAAGAAGGTCTGAGAGACCACCTCTTTTTGCACCATGTGCTTCTTCAAGTTTTTGTAATTTTTTAAAAAAACTTGCGAGTCCATTTACGTCGTAGCCTGAGCGATAAAGAATATCTACGCCAGTGTGATCTGATTCTAGTTCGGCTTGACGTCCATAATGAAGAAGTCCACCTTGGCCTAAAAGCATAACTCCCATGCCATAATACTGACCGCCTTTTTCATTACCAACTGCGATTGCGGTACCGGCTGCGGCAATTTGAACAAGCATTGCATCGGTCATACGTTTTGTTCCATGACGATGAACGACGTGTCCAATTTCATGGCCAAGAACACCAACAAGTTCGGCTTCATTTTCTGCTTGTTTTAAAAGCGCAAGATTTACGTACATGTGACCACCGGGAATCGCAAACGCATTTACTTCTGATGAATCAATGACGGCAAATGTATATTCAAACATCGGGTTTTCAACTTGAGCAACCATCTTGCGGCCAAGATTATTAATATAGCTTTGTAAAACCGGGTCTTTCATCACCTTATATTCTTTTTCAACTTGTGCCGCGTACTGTGCACCTTGCGACGCTTCTTGTTGCGGGCTAATGAGATTAAGCCCCGTACCTGAAGTGCGACATCCAGAAAGTGCGACTGTAAAAATCAAAATCAATAGAGTTTTCATAGAGAAAAAGCGTAGCGCTTTTGTGTACCTACGTCAACATTGGGTGTGACGGGTGAGGGTCTCATTTGATTTGGATTGCTGATTTAAATAAAGATGCTTTAACAAAAATTAACGCTGAGCAATGTGCTCTGATTTTGACCCATTTTTTCTTTGTCATGTTGCTAAGCCCCATTGAGGGTGAGGCAAAAACTTTATTCTTGAGATCATAATGTGACCCTTGAATTGAAACAGCGCGCTTTTTAAAATCTAAAATACTAAATACACTTCCCGTGGGAACAGAAAACGCGAAGGTTTTTTTATCAACCAGAGAAGTTATCCACATATCCTCATCAGCAAAAAAAATCTGGGGATACTTTTGCGCTAAGGTTAAATTCACAAGTGCATGATCTGGTCGACCTTCGTGATCACGGTGCGCACCAATTACAAGTTTGAGTGAATTTTTCGGAAGCTCTTGAAGTGTGTATTCTAAATCACTGACTGATTTTTTTTGCGGCAGTGTTATGCGAGCTTTTGGACTGATTTTTTTAATTATCGTTTCTTTAGTTGAGTCGTTATCGCCAATATGAAGTGTTGGACTGATTTTTAAACCTTGAAGTGCTTCAATGCCGCGATCAACAGTAATCAGGTTTTGTGCATATGGAAGAATTTTTCGGATATAAGATTTTGGAGGACATAGCCCTCCAGCAATCACAAGATAATCAAACACCAGATGCTTTGCGGTCGCGTATCGTTTTGCGATCGCCAAAACCGATGACGTTACTGAGACTTTCAGTAATGGCAATGTGTCCAAGAGTTTGTTCGGTCATATCGAGTTTGTATTGTGCGCTAAGTGCTGAACCCAAAATAAGATCGATTGTTTCACGTACCTGAGAAAGTTCGTGGGGTTTAAGTGTGTTAATTTTATTTACTTTTGTGGCACCAACCAAGGTACCTTCTACACGAATAGGCACGATGAGTTGATTGTGCGCTACTATCATCGGTGCGCCAGCATTACGTTTTACGGTTTCTAATGTTATAAAGTTTTCATCAGCTTGATCTGTAACTGAAATGTATTGGACAGCAACACCGAATCTATTAATCATCATTGAATTTAATTTGGAAATAATTCGATCCATATCAAAAGCTCTCATTATAAAATCCTCATCTTCTCACGTTCACCATCAGCAACGTGTATGCCATCGAGGACACCCCTCGTAGCAATAAGACCTTTGTCAAATCAAGATTGGTTAAAGATGTGAGAGATAAATTTCTTTCATAATAATTTGGAGGGGTTAGCTTAATGCGTATTTTTTGAAGTTGAATTTGGCATAGAAAATAAGAAAGCCCAGAGCCAGTTTGTATATGGCCCTGGGCTTGTCGATCGTGAAATTCTTACTTTAAAAGTTTTCTTTTATCTAAACCGTACTTCTCAACCTTCATGATCAATCCGGCTCGTGAAATGCCCAGTTCTTTAGCCAATTTTGACTTATTCCAACCGGTTCTACGTAGACCTTCTTTGATCATCTCGCGCTCGAGTTCTTCGAGAGCATCTTTGAGTTTTCCGTGTACGCGTGCACCCTGTATTTTGTTCTTTTCGCCAAAATCTAAAATACGTGGAGAAAGCATATCGGCTGTAAGCTTTTGCTCTTCGCCAGCGAGAACAACAAGGCGTTCGATCTCGTTTTGTAGCTCTCTGATATTACCGGGCCATGGAAAATCATAAATTTTCTCTAAAGCGCGTTTGGTCATGATTTTCTTTTTCTGATTCTTCTCTTGTCCAGCAGCTTCTAAGAAGTGCTCCACTAAAAGTGGGATATCTTCTTTTCTATCGCGAAGAGGAGGAACTCGAATATTAATAACGTTGATACGGTAATATAAGTCTTCTCTGAACGTTCCTTTTTCAACCATATCTTTTAGATCACGGTTTGTAGCGGCGAGAATTCTTACATCAACTTTGCGAGTTTCTGTTGCTCCAACTGGCAAGAACGTACCTTCTTGAATTACGCGTAATAGTTTTACTTGCATTGAAGGTGAAGTGTCACCGATCTCGTCAAGAAAGAATGTCCCTTTGTCTGCGATTTCAAATAGACCTTTTTTATCTTTAATGGCGCCCGTGAATGAACCCTTCACGTGACCAAATAATTCTGAGTCCAAAAGATTTTCGTTAAAAGCAGAGCAGTTCTGACTTACAAAGGCGCGATCTTTTCTAGGTGAGTTGTAATGTATCGCTTTGGCGATCAACTCTTTACCTGTACCGTTGTCACCCTGAATAAGAACAGTGCTTTCTGAGTTTTTAATTTTGTCTAACAGTGTATAGACATCTTGCATGGGTTTACTTTTACCAATCATGCTGTCGTATTTATAACGGATGCCTAATTCTTTATTGAGTTCACTGATGCGTGTCTCGCGGCTTGTGATTTCTGTGTGAAGAGTGACAACCTCTTGACCTACGAGATCAACAAGTTCGGTAAAGAAATTGCGCTCATCTTCTTTGAGTGAACGAATATTTGTAGAGGCTTGTTCTAACTCTGAAGCATTTGCTCCAAATGCAGATAAGCAACTTTTAAGTTCTGCTGTGCGTTCCGGAGTTACACCGTCTTTAAAAAATCCAAGTGCAACAACAGAACCCATAAACTCACCATCAAGAATGATGGGAAACACGGCGGCATCAAAACCAGCGGCATCCCATTTTTTAACGACGTGTTTGTTATCCACGCGTCGAAGTTCTTCAATTGTGGTTTTCACAAACTCAGCTAAACTCTCCACACCTTTATCACGTGTGAGAATTGGGCGAACAGCAGTGTTATTGAAAACATGCTTTTCACGTTTAAAGCCTCGTAAGTTTCCCTGTTCATCGGTGAACACAGTTTCGATGTCCCACCACTGACTAATGATTGATTTGAGTTTTTGGATGACGTGAATATGTTCAAACTCGTCCCAATTAATCATGTGCAAGCGCTCCTTGGTTATAGAATTTAAAACAGCATGAGCCGTTCCAACATAAGACTTATCGTCAAAACTTCAGACAAGTTGAGGTCCAGTTGTCATTTATTTGGTCATATTGCGACGCATCAAGTGTTTAAATTTACTGTGATCATCGTGCCAACTGGGGCTAGTGAAAAATAATTCGTCACATAAGTCAGCTGTTAAGGAGTTCTACAGCAAGTAGGCCTTAAATTGATTTGTGGGGGGTTTTTATTAGTAGAAATGGTGCCGGGTTACTTTGATCCTCGTCCTTGAACGCCAAATGACGCTGCCACAGTTACCCGCTTAAGCCCTAGGAATCAGAACAAGATTTTCAACACTAAGTAAACTAAATGCAGAAACCTGGGGATCAGGTTGGGGTTTCTCTTTAGTTTCCTAATGATCTTCCGAAATGAAGAAAGACCGGTGTAAACAGTCTTTTTTGTATAAAACTTCATACGATCTCCTTTCGCAGAGGAGATAATCCCTTATCTTAGGGAATCAAAGGCCCAGCGAGCAGTCATACTGCAAGCTGGGTTTTGTCTTTAAAGCGAATAAAACTAAATTGCAGATGGCCGTGATCGAAAAGTCGGATGCTGCTCGGATATTTAATCTTGTTAGTTGGAGTTAAGAATTTCTTTTAAAAACAATCCTGTGTGACTGTTCTTCACCTTGGCAATTTCGTGAGGAGTGCCTTGGGCTACGATTTGACCACCACCAGCGCCACCCTCTGGACCAAGATCAATAATAAAATCACTATTTCTAATAACTTCTAAATTATGTTCGATGACGATGACACTTCCACCGCTATCAATCAGACGATTAATGACATTCAAAAGCATATCTACTTCTCTAAAGTGCAGACCCGTTGTTGGTTCATCAAGAATATAAAGTGTCGCTCGTTGTTGTGAGCTTTGAAATTCTTTGGCAATTTTGAGACGCTGACTTTCGCCGCCACTCAAAGTCGGCGCTGGCTGACCTAGAGTGATATATTCTAAACCGACTTCGCGAAGTACACTTAAGGGGCGTCTGATATTAGGATAATTTACGAAAAAATCCATGGCCTCTGTGACAGTCATACGCAAGATATTGTCAATGTTTTTACCATTGTAGCGTACTTCTAAAATTTCTTTTTTAAATCGCCGGCCATCACAAGCATCGCATTTCAAGGCCACTTCTTCCATAAAAACCATATCGATGATTTCAACACCTTCGCCGCGACAAACGGGGCATCTTCCGCCATCAACGTTAAAACTAAAAAACCCTGGGGTGTAGCCCCGTTGTTTTGAATCACTCGTTGAAGCCATGATGGCTCTGATGTCATCGTAAACTTTAAGATATGTAACGGGGTTACTGCGACTGCTTTTGCCAATTGGCTTTTGATCAATGAGCATAATGTTTTTTACAAATTCAGCGCCGGTAAGTTTTTTAAATGGTGCGGACACATCAAATTCTTTTTGTAGTGAACGAGCAAGTGCTGGATACAAAGTATCTGTGACAAGGGTTGATTTGCCGCTACCACTAACACCTGTGACACATACAAGTCGATTGAGTGGGAATGTCACATCGATATTTTTAAGATTGTTGCCCGAGCAACCTTTGAGTTCAATTTTGTATTTAAAATTTTCTAACACCATTGGGCGCCGAGAGGCGTCGGTTACTGATTTTTTAGTGGGGCGCAAATAACTGGCGGTGAGTGATTTTGGATTTTTTAAAAACATTTCTGTGGTGTCTGAGTTTAAAACCTCACCACCTAAATGCCCTGAGCCCGGACCCATTTCAATAACATGACTACTATGTTGAATGACGTCACGGTCATGTTCAACAATTACGAGAGTGTTACCAAGTCTACGTAATTTTTTTAAAATATTAATAAGTCGTAAATTATCTCTTGGATGCAAACCTACTGTGGGTTCATCTAAAACATAAAGTGTTTGTGATAAACCCATGCCCAGTTGATTTGCTAAATGAATGCGTTGATATTCACCCCCTGAGAGTGAGCGAGTAAGACGATCAAGAGTTAAATAATCAACACCCACTTCAATGAGAAACGAAAGTCTTGATTGTACTTGTTTAAAAACTTCAAGTGCGATGGCCGCTTCTTGTGGCGCAAGTTTAAGGCCTGTGAAAAAATCATGAAGTTCTTGAAGTGTTAGTAGTGAAAGTGCAGAAATTGGTTTTCCATTAAGTAAAACCATATTGGCTTCGGGTCTGAGGCGTGTCCCGTGACAGGCTTCACAGAGAAATGGGCTTTTAAAGCGCGATAAAAACACGCGCACGTGCATTTTATATCTTTTCTCCTCGAGATATTCAAAAAACCCCATAACGCCGTAAAAACCTTTTCCGCCTTCCCAAATGAGTTTTTTCTCATCTTCGGGAAGTTCTACCCAGGGCGTTTCAAGATTAATTTTATTTTTACGTGCAAAGTCGATGAGTTTTCTTTGCGCACCTTTACTCGAGGGCATGGCAAGTGGTTCGATGCACTGTTGCGCAATGCTTGCTTGCGGATTAGGGATAACTTTAAGTTCATCGACTGTGAGGATGTTTCCGAATCCATTACAAGTCGTGCACGCCCCGTAAGGGCTGCTGAAGCTAAAAAGCCTTGAATTAATGGGCGGCAAAGTGAAACTGCAAATCGAGCAACTGATCTCTTCACTTAATGGAATCTCTTGGCCCTCAACCGTGCGTACGCGTGCATATCCTCCACCTAAACCATGGTTGAATTTTAAACTCATGGCATAGGCTTGGGATAACGAATCTACTAGGCGACCTCGCGATTGTTCATTCACAACCAAACGATCGATAACAACGAAAAAATCAGTTGCTGGAAGTTTTGATTTTGCATCAAGATCAATAATTTCTTGAGATTTTGGTTTGGTGATTCGTAGATAACCTTCACTGATAATAAGTGCTAAAAGTTTTTTACCCTCAACGACTCGCATTTTTTCGGTCACAGGAAATAAAATAAAAGCCCGTGCATCGGGCATTTCATTTAACAAACGTGTGGCGCCATCGCTGACTGAATCTTTTTTGATCGGACCATGGCCGTTCGGGCACATGGGTGTTCCGATTTTTTCATAAAGCAGGCGTAGATAATCTAAAATTTCAGTGGTGGTTCCCACGGTGGATCTAGAATTTTTCACATGATTTTTTTGTTCAATAGCAATTGCGGGTGGAATATTTTGAACAAATTCAACATCTGGTTTTGGTGCTTTGTTTAAAAATTGCCGTGCGTAAGTCGAAAGACTTTCGATATAACGACGTTGCCCTTCGGCATAAAGCGTTTCAAAAGCTAAGGATGATTTGCCTGAGCCTGAAGGACCACAAATAACTGTAAACGAACCAAGGGGAATTCTGACGCTAATGTTTTTGAGATTATTCTGTTTCGCCCCTTGAAGGACGATTTCTTTCACTCCGATAAATCCTCTTTAAAGAAATTCTTCTCTTCTGCCTGCGGTAATTCTTCACCAGAAGCAGAGGGCTCCGTACCCTCGCGAAATGCTTCTCGCACTGCGCGCTTAGATTTTGCTGAGGCCAATTTGCCCGTCTCAGCATCGATATTTGCAAACACAATGCCTGAAGGAACAGCAAAATCTGAAGCGGGAGTATCTTCTACTGCAACGTTCATATAATCAACCCAAATGGGAAGTGCAGATGCGTTACCAGTTTCAAATCTTCCTAAAGGTTTTTCATCATCAAAGCCAACCCATACACCTGTTGAAACATGAGCTGTGTACCCGACATACCATGCGTCGTAATATCCGTTTGTTGTGCCCGTTTTTCCCGCTGAGGGTCTTCCTAATGCCTTGGCGCGCCAGCCTGTTCCCTCTTGAACAACACCTTTTAAGAGGTTGGTGATTAAATATGCTGTTTGCGCTGAGATCGCTTGATCTGGATTGTCGAATTTAAAAGTTTCTTCAGTAACAGCCGGGGCGGCACCAGTAGTTTCAGCTGCAACGGGTGTGGCGATCGGTGTTGCCGAAGCCAAAGCATCTATTTCTTTTTTAAATTTCTCATCAAGTAAAACATTTTCAATTAAAATTTCTTTACCTGCTGAATCTGTAACTTTTTTAATGAGAATCGGTTTTGTGATTTTTCCACCTTTTGCAAAAACAGAAAACGCTTTTGTCATTTCAAAAAGTGTAACACCGCTTGAACCCAGTGCCATGGTGAAGTCTAAATTGAGCGGGCTAAATATTCCTAAACGTCTAGAATATTTTGCAACCCAATCAAGACCAATTGTTTCAAGAATTTTTACTGTTGGAATATTTAATGATTTAATAATTGCGTTTCGAAATAAAACATCGCCAGAAAATTTGTTTTCAAAATTCCCAGGTTTCCATTTTTTTGTTTCTTGACCTTCGCCCTCTTCATACACAACCGGTGCATCTACAATTGTCGAAGCAGAAGTAAAACCCTTATCTAATGCGGCGGCATAAATGATGGCCTTATAAGTAGAACCCGTTTGCCTAGCAGCCTGAAGAGCTCGATTGTATTCAGATTTTGCAAAGTTTGACCCGCCGACCATAGCTAATACGTCGCCCGTATCGAGATCAAAACTTAAAAGAGCTGCTTGCGCAATGGGTTCTTGTTCTAGAGTCAGGCCAACATATTCTGCAAATGGCGGAAGATCAGCGGGCGGTGGTGGTGGTTTTTTTCCTTTAACGACTTTTACTTTTTTAAGCTGCTCATCAATTCTTTTTGATGTGAATTTATCTGATTTAATTCTGACATCAACGACATCCCCGATTTTTAATGCTTTAGACGGATCTTTAATCGTGTCTTCGGTGTGATGTTTTGTAACGTCGGGTTTACGTGCCCAATTCATATCATCGATATCAATAAGACCTTGAGACTCTGTAAAACGAACGGTGACCAAGCTCCATTTGGTATCAATTTTTGTAACAACACCTTTCACGATTTGATTAACAGTCACGTAGGTTGGAATATTAGGTGTTCCGTCTTTATGTTTGAGATCAAGTGGCGGCTTAGGTGGTTCTTTTCCATCAGGTGTGACGATTCTGTAAGGCTGATTTTTTTGCATTAAGCTATCGCGTTCTTTGACTAAGAGTTGTGCGATCTCTTCTGCTGTTTTGAGGTTTTTCTCAGCCCCTCTGTAGCCTTGTCGTTTATCAAGATCACGCAGATTTTTTTCAACCGAGGCTTGTGCGGCTAATTGTTTTTTAGAATCCATTGCTGTGTAGATTTTAATTCCTTCATCAAGAACTTTTTCTTCGCCCAGTGAAGCATTGAGAAATTGTCGGACAGTCTCTTTGTAAAATGGTGCAAGATCTTGAAACTCTTCACGGTAATAAACTTTTACAGGCTCTGAGATCGCCTTTTTTGCTTCATCTTTGGTGATGTAACCATCATCAGCCATGCGCCCTATAACATAAACTTGGCGCTCTTTGGCTCGCAGCGGGTTTAATACGGGTGAATATTTGCCTGGAGCTTGGGGAAGACCTGCGAGCATTGCTGTTTCTGCTAATGTGAGTTCACTTACATCTTTACGATAATAGTTTTGCGCCGCCGCTTGAACACCATAGGCACCGTGGCCTAGATAAATTTGATTTAAATAGAGATACAAGATGTCTTCTTTGGTGAGATTTTTTTCCATGCGATAGGCCAAAATGGCTTCTTTAATTTTTCGCGAAAGTTTTTTCTCAGGTGTAAGCATCAATGATTTTGCGACCTGTTGTGTGATCGTGCTTCCGCCTTGTACTGTATGACCGGCTTTGAGATTGGCAATACTCGCGCGTAAAATAGCGGTTAAATTTATTCCACCATGTTTAAAAAATGTTGAGTCTTCGGCTGCGATAAACGCGCGATAGACTTGTTCGGGGATTTGTTTGTATGGAATGATTATTCGCTTTTCGCGAAAAAATTCGCCCACCTTTTTACCATCGCGCGAATAAATCTCACTCACCACAAGAGGCTTGTAATCTTCAAGTGTGATAAGTTTTGGGAGACTCGCTGCTGCGATGAAAAAGGAGATGGTGATTCCGATAACCCCTAAAAATCCGACAATAATTACGACTGCTATAATGTTTTTAAGTTTCACGATTTTCCGTCCTGTACGATTAACAAGAATAGTTGTATGAGATTAGCATGTTGAAAGCCATTCCTGTCGAAGAAATATTAAGCGCGCAAGGCGTCATAATTGATGTTCGCTCTGAAAGCGAATTCGCTGAGGCCCATGTGCCTGGCGCTATAGGTATTTCACTGTTTTCTGATGGTGAAAGAGCAGAGGTGGGCACACTTTATAAGAAAAGTGGCCCAGAATCTGCCCGGGTGCGTGGCCTTGAGATTGTTAAACCCAAACTCTCAACATTTTGGATAGCGTTTGAAGGGCTTTTTAAAGAACTAAAACTAAATCAACCTGGTGATGAAATATTAAAGCAAGCCTTTGCGATTGTTGCCGATCGCTTAATGCATGAAACTCCAACTGATGACGTAGCATCTTTAATTGTTCAAAATCCAAAAGTTCATGAGCGAGAATTGATATTTTATTGTTGGCGCGGTGGTGCTCGTTCAAGAAGTATGGCCATGCTAGCTCAACTTTTGGGTTTTAATTCCCGCGTAGTCACTGGCGGGCATAAAGCCTTTCGCGCGTATGTTCAAAATTATTTAGATGCGCCAGAATATCCGTTTAAAATTTGCACACTTTACGGATTAACGGGTGCGGCGAAAACACAAATACTTCAGCAATGGCAGGTTGAAGGCAAACCCATCATTGATTTAGAGGCGTTGGCGTTTCATCGCGGCAGTGCGTTTGGACAATTGGGTTTTGCGGAACGTGGGCGACAAAAAGATTTTGAGAACAATCTTTTTTGGCAAATGCAAAAGCTTGCTGCGCGCGGAGAAAAATTCATCGTTGTGGAAGGTGAAAGTCAGCGCATTGGTTATTGCCAACTTCCCAATCGCTTTATGGAGGCAATGCTCGACGGGATTCATGTGAAAGTTGATCGTTCACTTGAAGAGCGTGTGGAACATATTATTGATCACTACGTTAAGCCGTTTAAAGAAGAAGCCGTGATGCAAGAAGCCGTTAGAGCCCTTGATGCGATTAAAAGAAAATTGGGCTCAGAAAAACATAAAGAACTCGCCTTGATTCTCGCACAAAAAAATTATTCAGATTTCACCCGTGAACTTTTAGTAAACTACTACGACAAACTCTACGGCCTAAGCCGCGCACCAGATGATTTTTACCATTTGGTAATCAATGGTGCCAGCGATTGGGAAAAGATTGCCGTTTTATTAAATGGTTAATCTTATCTTGCCCTTCCTGTTCCGGGCGTGCTTCGTGGTGGGAGTCCTCCTTTATCTGAACAATAAGTTTCAATGTCGTCGCATGAATTTGCTTCCATAACTTTATCGCGAATAGCATCCAGTCTTGTGGCCGCATTATTTGTAACGCCTGGATTTACTCCTCGTTTACTGAGATCGCGCGATTCTCTTATATTATTAGAAAATTCTTTTTGAGTTTCATCTCGTTGTTGAGATGCTTCGGCAAGGGTTTCAGTTATTCTCTGTGAGCGAGCAGAAAACTGAGCTTGTAATGTTGCTGCATAAGTAGCGAGCTCACCTAATTGTCTTTGAAATTCTGTAAGTTTTTGCTCGAGAGCTCTTCTCAGAGTCTGTTCTGCAGATGATGCGGTATCGATGCTGCTTTTTAAGGTTTGGCTCACGAGTGCTGCCTGTTCTTTGATACTATTAATCTCAAGTTCGATGGCTCGAAGTTTGAGCTGTTTTTCTGCAAGTGCTTCATAGATGGCCGTTTTTGCTTCTTCGCTATTCATACATCGTTCTTTGTCTTGATCCCAGACTTGGTCGGGATTAGCTAGTGATTGGTTTAATAGAGCCTTAAAATTAGCAAAACTATTAGTACGTGCTCGAGCATTGGCTTTTCGTACTTCAAGTTTTTCATTTACATTTTTTGTGGCTTCCTTAGCACAGGCAAGTTTTGCTGCGTTTATAATACGATTGTATGAAATTTCCACATTTGCCTTTTCAATACCCTCGAGTTGCGCAAGTCTTTTCTTAAGTTCTGCTACTTGAGTCATAGCTTCTTTTAACTCTGGGCTTTTGTTTTTAAGTACTTCGGCCTCTTGTATAAATGTCGTAGTAGCTGCTTGCATTTCATTTCTGATTCGAGCCGCATCCTCACGTAAAGATTTTTCTTGCTCTGCGAATTGTTCTTTTGCTTGCTCAGCTTGTTCTTGAACCTCACGAAATCGTGATCTATCTGAGTCGCGGCGTGAGCGCAATGTATCTTCTTGCTTTTGAAGATAGTCGGCGCGTTCTTGTTCGCGCATTCCGCCGCAATAGCGTTTAAGTTTAGTTGGGTTGGAGGAAAAGCAGGAATTGAGTGCTTTTGCACACGTATCAACGCGACCTCCGGTACCCATAGGTATCTGATTAGCGCGACACGCACTTAGCGCAGCATCAGTTTTTGCTCGGCATGTTCGAATCTCAGTTAGGCAGTAAGTGCGTAGTTCGCTTTGTGCTTTTGTTTGTGTATCACGCAAATTGTTATTTCTTTCGGTCTGAAGCAAATAGCAAGCGTCATAATTTAGTGGCGGTGGTGTCTTTTTTTGTGGATTGCATGTTATATCTGGATCAGATGGAACAAAAGGAGCCAAATCTGTAGGTTCTCCGGGTTTGGGCGTCGCTGTTGGTGTTGCTGATGGTGTTTGTTGTGCTGAATTCGCTCGCGGTGACACCACAGTGAGTGATGCTAAAATCAAAAAACCAAAAAAAACATGTTTCATAAATTTCCCCTATAAACTCTTTTTAGCGCATTACCCTTAATAGCAATAAACTACAAAAACAGGGCCACCCACGTACTTACTAAATCGGCGTTTTCATTGAAGAAGTTGAGGGTCATGCAGCTTCGGTCTGGCTAGGCTTTAGCCGCATGTTAAAACGTCAGTCAAATCGACTATTTAAATGGTACCCGCAAAAAGGTAGCGCCAAACCTTTTATTAAGCCGCTTTACAAACTCTACCAAATATAGTAGATATTAGATCAGAGATGGGACGTGTTAGACGTGGTGGGTATATTATTGAGTGGTGGATTGGGGATCATTACCCGAAACACGTCCACGTTTATCGTGATGGGAAGCTGATTGCAAAGGTTCAGGTCCCCGGGCTTTTGGTTTTGACGGGTCAAATAAACAGGCGGCTACTCAAGATTTTGCAAGAGCTGGTACAGGAGAAAAAGATATGAAAACTGAAAAGCTAAAAAACGTAGAAGTTAATAACCGCAACAAGCAAATGGTTATCACCTACACCTCTGGCAAGAAAGTATCTTTGCACTATGGCCAACTTGGAATTAAAAAAAATATCAGTAAAGCATGGGTAGACGCTGAAACAGGAAAAAGAAGCATTGGCTTCGAGTTTGAAGATGGTTCCCAAGATTTTATGCCCTACGATCAACCATTGGCTCTAGTAAAAGATCCCGATTATTTACTCCAAACCGATATTGAAGTTTTAACTGCGAAAATCAAAGCAGAGTTGAAGAAACAAAACATTTCAAAAAGATTTTTAGCGCATCAACTTGATACATCTGATAATCAAGTTCAGCGACTTCTCAACCCAGAGATTCTTAATAAAAATTTAGAACAACTCTACCATATCGCTGCCATTCTTGGTCTTGAGTTTGAGTTAAAGCTCAACTCAGCTTCATAAAACCGAACTTTTTATGCCATTAAGACTTTAGCATTTTTGAAAGTTTTAGTTTCAGATCAATTCAGATTATCGGGATGACGGTTTGCAATTATTTTGATTGAACCCGAGGGTTCATACAGGTCAGCAATCTGAAGGATCCAGACTTTGAGCATAGAGAGAGTTTACTTTCTACCGCTTAAAACAATTCTATCTACATCAGCTGATTTCAATTTCATTTTTTTGGCGATTTTTCGTCCTTCCATCCTGATGGCGACCAAATCTCGATTAGCTAAATATTGTCTAAAGGCCTCTCTAAAAAGTTCTGAAATAGTACGGTGTTCTTCTTTGGCGATCTTTTGTACTTCCCTTTGCATATCAGGAGGAAGAGAAAGACTAATGACTTTTGCTGTTCTCATACATTCTCCGTTGTTAACAGTTAATAACTATTAATAACATAGTTGAAGCTCATTTTCAAGATATTATCCAAGCGATCTGTTAGTTCCAGATTCAGTTCAATTCATGACCGTTAATAAACCGATTCATATGCGTGAAGCCAAACTGATCAATGGCAGTTTTTGGTTATGCGATTTGCAAAGAAGTCTGAGATTGTCTATTGATGTTTCTCCTCCCAAAGCTAGGGGCCTGACATGATCGATCTCAAGACCATATTTTGAATCGCAAGATTTACCATCCATGGTTTGAAATGAGCATTGGGAATGATACTTCTGCCAAACTTTGCGTTTAAGCGCTGACGAAATGGTACGTTTGCATTTCTCGTTCGTACCAGAAGCGGAGCGGCGAACTTTTACTTGATTGTACTTTCGAGGCTCACGAACAGGATCAAGCTTTTGAGTCTCTTTTTTAACAAGCATCGCTAAAAGCTCACCTGTGGTGATACCAGGATGACTGTTAGAATAAATATTTTTAAGATTTTCAATTTCATCTAAAAACTCTAAAGGCACGTTGATTGTAATTTGCGCCAATTCTTTTGAAACTTGCCTGACCTTTTCAGGTGCGACAGGCATCACAGTCGCAACTTTAAAAATCTCTTTTTCACATTCTTTTACAGATTTATTCTCAAAACTCTCAAGTACTTCAATTTTCTTTTCTAAAGAAAACGCATTTTCAGCCTTTTTCTCTCTATTAAATAATGTGTGAGCCATAGACACAGACAACTTACCTTCATTAAGTTTTAATTCAAGTTCTGGAATTTCACCCAATAGTCTTGAGCTTGTAACTCTAATTTGAGTTTCAGCTTCGGTGTAGCCTAATTCTTTTATTCCAAATTTATAAATATTTGCATACCCATAATCAGCAAAGATTCTTCGCTTTTGAATAACATAGAAGTAATGAAGAATCTCACCCGTATTTTTACGTTCAATTGAAACGAGCTTTTTAAGCTCACCCACAACGTGTTTTGATTCTTCATTCATTAACTTTTAAACCAACTTTGTATTCATAATACCCCCAGACAAAAGAGAAGTTCTAAAATAAAAAAACTACGATTTAAAAATCGAAATTCAAAGCATACCGAACATTACTCGTAGCATGGGTTTTAAAACGACTTCTCTGAATCAAGATCAGATCAGTTTTGTGTGATGAATCTAACGCTCCCAAAGGGATGCCAGACATAGAAACTAAAGAGCTGAAACTTTTTTGGCATCTTTATATTAAAAAATTCAGTAATCACAGTTTTAGAAATTCAAATTTTACGTCAAGATAAAGTTTTTAATTGCACAAAATAATTTAATTCCTAAAAATAAAAATTTAATAAGGCAGACCTTTCTCCTAACTACCCGTCACCCAAGGCTGGGCACTTTACAGTGCAAGATCTTTCACCCCTCAATTCACTTGCGGTCACGCGTTATTCTATTGAACCAACGGCGTGTGCGTTTTGACCAAACTATTCAAGCAGGCTTAGAATTTAGAATTTCAAAGTCTTTTTTTGCTTTCCAAGCAGCAGAAAAACTTGAGTAGCATTTTCTTGCGAGTTCAGCTGTTGGAATGGTCGGGTTTTTTTCAAGCGCAGCTAAAAGGTCTGCTCTGTATGTGGATACAGTACATATGCGCGGCCAAGATATGACTAACGATGGCATCGGTATCTTAGAGATATACTTTTTTGATCCTTGATTATGAAATTAACTGAGACTCTGAATTATCCACCAGGTTCTTATTGCTTAGAGCTAAACTCCCTCGCTTGATCAAATCACTCGACAACGGAATATTTTAATAGTCTTTTAATAACAAGGCTCAAAGACTCACTGACTTTTTTTGGAGTTTACAAAACGCTTGGTGGCATTAGAGCTTCACCACACTTTGATGCTCTCTAACGCTGCCGGTGCAGTAGTTGATGACAATCAAGGTGTGGGCAGCCTGGTTCAAGGCCTCTTAACTTCTGAGGGCTATAGTGTACAGGATCTACTGACACAAAGAATGCAGCTTCATGAAAAACAGCTTGGATGCTAAGAAGTCTTTTGGAAGAATAGCGAAGCTGTTGAGGGAATTTTTGCCCATGAATTTCGTAAAAAGATTGCAAAATTAAGTAGGGTCTTTTGTGAACCTTTGCTACATTTATCTAATGAAGAATGGTTTAAATAACGACATTGATCTTTCTATGATTGAGTACAACCTGAGTTTAACTCCCGAAGAAAGGCTTAATAAACACCAGCATGCTTTTGAAACATTGCAAGAAATACTAAAAGCACGGGAAGAACTTAATGCAAAATCTAAATTCACTCCTCAAGATACTCCTCGAAAACAAAATTGATTTTGTACTTATTGGTGGCTACGCTGCAGTCCTCCACGGGGCTACTCAAGTCACCCAAGATGTAGATATTTGCGCGTTATTAAGTTCTGAGAATTTAGATAAATTTCGTATTGCTCTGAAAGACTTTGACCCCAGACATCGGATGAATCCTAGTTTCAAACCAAGTTTATTAGATTTTCCCTCTGTAAATCAAAAAACTGAAAATATGTACCTGACTACAACAATCGGCGTGTTAGATGTTCTTGAAAATGTGCAACCAATTGGTAATTTTGAACGTATAAAATCAAAGGCCATTACAGTTCCTTTGTTTGGCTTTTCTTGCAGTGTAATTTCACTCGATGATCTGATTGAAGTTAAAAAGTCGATGACTCGCGAAAAAGATAAAAGCATACTTAAAGAACTGCTTAACCTAAAGAACAGTAAAAAATAGTAGGTAGCGTTAGCAATCGATTGGTGCCCGTACGTTCCGTGAACGTAAAACACTAGCTTTTAAGGTGTCACGGGACTGCAAGCTTGGCTTTTGAACCAGCCAGTCCTATATCGTCGCTTATAGAGCGTGGTGAAGTTCAAGCTCAGTTAAAAAAACTTGGCGCCCTTCAGTGTGAACAGGTTTTTAATTGTATAGATAAAATTGAGAGAATGACCTGGGGCCCAAATCTACGCCACCTCATCGAAAGGTGCAGGACTAATTAAAATAAAAAAACAGGTTCACCATCGTAAGGCCGTGTTCATGCGAATTCTAAACCCCAATCTATAAGATCGGGGCTCATGTAACAGCTTTAGGCTTCTCGGCGGACCGAGCATGCTCACCACTGTCAGGGACAGCCCACAAAAGTGTGCTCGTAGGGTTTAAAATTTCTTAGAAAACCTCGTACCAGACAGTGAACCTTTCTTGATATTACCCCCATGAATATGTAGGGTCAACCGGTCATCTACGCATAGGGAGAAATAATGAATAAAAAAATGAAATTGGGCATGAGTTTTTTGGCGCTGTTTTTGCTTATTTGCGCCTTTGGTCTTGGTTGTAAAAAAAAGCCAATCGACGGTGCATATCACCACGTACTTTGGGAAAACCCAAAAAGCTTAGATCCGGCGCAATGCTCAGAAGCTAACGTGGGTGAGGCGTTGGGGCCAGTCTATGAGCCTCTGTTTCAGTATCATTATCTCAAGCGTCCATATCAACTCATACCACTTCTTGCTGAATCAATGCCCGTGTACTCAAAAGATGGTCTCACGGTCACAATTAAAATTAAAAAAGGTGTTCGCTATCAAGACGATGCTGCTTTTGCCGGTGGCAAGGGTCGCGAAATTACAGTGAATGATTTTATTTTTGCATTCAAACGCTTAGCAGATACAAAAGTTCTCTCTGATGGTTGGTGGACTCTCGACGGAAAAGTCGTTGGCCTAAATGAATGGCGCGATGAAAACTCAAAACTACCGGTGAGTGATTATTCAAAAGCTGTTGGGGGTTTGACGGCCGTTGATCCTTATACACTTGTGATTAAGCTTAAGAAAAAATATCCGCAACTCAACTATGTTTTAGCCATGATTTACACAGCTCCTGTTCCTCAAGAAGCTATTGTAAAATATGGTCTTGATTTTGCCATGCACCCAGTTGGTACGGGCCCCTTTGTGTTAAAAGAATTTGTTCGTAGTTCAAATTTAACTTATGAGAAAAATCCGAATTTTAGAGAAGAATATTTTCCTCAATCTGAAGGTCAAAAAGAAATCGACGGTGTAGACGTAAGTGATTTTGATTACGGAAAACGCTTGCCGCTCATCGATAAAATGGTAATTCACATTATTTTAGAAAAACAACCCATTTGGTTAAAACTTGTTTCAGGTCAACTTGATTGGGCCCGTGTTTTTAAAGATAATTTTAAAGATGCACTTACAGCAGATAATAAATTAGCACCTGAACTTTATAAAAAAGGAATCAGATTACAACGTATCGAAACATCTACATTTTGGTGGATCTCTTTCAATATGACTGACCCTGTTATCGGTGGAGAAAAAAATAAACTTATAAGAAAGGCCATGAGTCTTGCTTATGATGTGAAAAAAGATATCGAACTTTTTATTGGTGGCCAAGCATCACCTGCCAATCAAATGTTGGCGCCTGTGCTACAGGGTTACAACGCCAAGCTTTCACCAAAAGAATATAATATCGAAAAAGCAAAAGAGCTTTTAGTAAAAGCGGGTTACCCAGGCGCCAAAGGTATACCGACGATGGCGATTGATACTGAAGGTTCAAGTGAGCAACGTCAAATCGGTGAATTTTTTAAAGCCCAAATGGCCCTTATCGGTATCAATATTGAAATCAAAACTCACAGCAGACCTGAACTTTTTGACGTAAGAAAAAAGGGAAAGAGTCAAATCCATCGTTCAGGTTGGGGCATGGATTACCCTGATGCTGAAAACTATATTCAACTTTTGTATGGTCCAAATAAATCACCGGGGCCGAATGATTCAAATTTTCAAAATCCAGAATTTGATAAACTCTATGAGCAAATGTCAGGCATGGAACCATCTCCTGCACGACAAAAAATTATTGATCGCATGACAGAAATTTGGCTTGAAGAATCACCCTGGATACCCGTGCGTTATGATATGTACAATCTTGTGTATCCGGCATGGGTAAAAAACTATCTCTACGTGGATATCAACTACACCTATAACCGCTATTACCGCATTGATTTAGAGAAGAAAAAAGAACTGCTGAAGAATTTCTAAGTGATGGCGTTGAAATTCTAGGCCAAAGTGCTGTCTATATATTTTAACGCCACGACGATAAGTCGTTATGACTTGGCGTGAACTTGATTACATTTTTCCATTTGTTGTATTTAGCTACGGATTGATCGTCACTTTGGTGTTGCTCAATCCGAAGCTTGTAAAAATAGCCGAACAAAAATTGCCAAGTGAAATGTGGGCACAGTTCCAAGCCAAACGCACCTTGGCATTACTCTGCCTTGTCATAGGTGCTGTGTGGTCGCTTCAAAACATTTGGCTCGCATAAAGCCCGCAAAACCGCGCTGATTCAGTAAATCCGCCTTGACGATCACAACCCAGACAATTAAGTTCTTCACATGTCAGAACAACTCACACTTGATGAAATGCTCAATCTCAAAACCCAAGGGAATGAGCCTGCGCCCGCGCCAAAGAAAAAAACAATCACCAAAACACCAGCTGATGATAACATCTCTGCGCGTATCAGAGCCTTGGCTGAAGAAAAAAATAAAAATGAGTTGGTTTCAACAAAAAATACAATACCAGTATTGCCCGAAAAAAACACACTACCAGTATTGCCAGAAGCAGTAGCTGTTAAATCAGAACCTGAAGTCATTACAGTTTCTCAACTCAATAAATCTATTAAAGGAATTCTTGAAAAATCTTTTCCATTTATTTGGGTCAAAGGCGAAATAAGTAATCTCAAAATTCCATCTTCAGGGCATCTTTATTTCACACTCAAAGATGCTGGTGGGCAAGTACGCTCTGTCATGTTTAAAGGTTTTGCCCAAGCAATGAAATTTCGTCCAGAAGATGGAATGGAAGTACTCGTTCGTTGTCGAGTTACTGTTTACGAGCCACGTGGTGATTACCAACTTTTCTGTGAAGTTATGGAACCCGTTGGTTTTGGTGCACTTCAAGTTGCTTTTGAAAAACTTAAAGCTCAGTTGCAAAAAGAGGGGCTCTTTGACGTCGCCAGAAAAAAACAAATTCCCCCATTCCCAGCAAGAATTGCCATTATCACGTCTCCTACGGGAGCCGTCATTCGTGACATGCTCAATGTATTAGGCCGGCGTTTTGGTAAAGGGCTTGATATCACAATTCTTCCGTGTAGCGTTCAGGGTGATAAAGCGCCTGGTGAAATTGCAACGGCAATTAAACTTGTAGATAAAATGGGGCTAGATCGTTTTGACGTTCTTATTATTGGTCGCGGTGGGGGCTCACTTGAAGATCTTTGGGCTTTTAACACAGAAGAAGTTGCTCGCGCAGTGAGTGGGTGTCGTATTCCTACAATTTCAGCTGTGGGGCATGAGGTTGATTTTACGATTTGTGATTTTGTGGCTGATCTGCGCGCTCCGACTCCCTCTGCAGCTGCAGAGTTGGTTGTTAAAAACAAAGCAGATCTTCAAGAGCGTCTTCGACTATTAGCAAGTCAACTCACTCAGCAAATGATGAAAAAACTCCAACTCGTTAAGGCTCACGCGCAACAAACGGCGAAAAGATTAATTGATCCAAAACGAAGGCTTCAAGATCTCATGTTGAGATCTGATGAGTGGACCGAGCGCCTCTTGCAATCCATGCAGAGATTCATTCAGGATTCAGAACTTCAAGTGAAATTTTTGCTCGAACGTATGGGCACACCTGAAAAGCATTTAGAGTTGGCTGTTCAAAAACTAGTCTATGCTGACGAAAAACTAAGATTAGGTATGAATAAGTGTGTCGATAAGAAAAGAAGCGAATTTTCTTCTCTGGCTGCACTTTTTGACGGTCTAAGCCCCTTAAAGGTCTTAGGGCGCGGATATTCCATAGTTAAAAAGCAGGATCAAATCATCAAAAGTGCGGCTCAGGTCAACACGGGAGACCTGGTTCAGATAAGTCTTTCCGAGGGTGAACTCTCAGCAATAATCAAGTAAGGGTATTTTGACTTTTCAAACCCTTTCTGGCACTATCGGCCTTCAATTTTGTCTAATGATACTCACTGCTAGGAGGTCTTATGGACTTTGAGAAAAACCTAAAAAGGCTTGAAGAAATCGTGCATAAGCTCGAAGACGGCCAACTTCCTCTTGAAGAGTCCCTAAAGCTTTTTGAAGAGGGTGTTAAAATCTCAAGAACATGTAATCAAAAACTTACCGAAGCAGACAAGCGTGTGAAACTTCTTTTGAGCGTTAATGCTGACGGCTCTGAAAACACAAAAGATTTTATTAATGGTAATGACTGAAGTTCGTTTCGACGATCTCAAAAAAACCGTCGATCAATATATTCTCAATTACGGCCAAAAACTCTCGTTGAATGTGCCTGAGCGCGGAGCCACAGAGCTTGTGCGTTCCATGCAGTATTCAATGGAGTCTGGGGGGCATCGCATTCGCCCCATGCTTTCACTTCTCACAGCACAAGCTTTGGGAAAATCCTTTCAAGATGTTTTGCCCTTTGGATGCGCTGTTGAATTTGTGCATGGTTACTCACTTGTTCACGATGATCTACCTTGTATGGACGACGATGATTTTAGACGAGGCAAACCCTCAAATCATAAAGTATTCGGAGAAGCATTGGCTGTTTTAGCAGGCGATGCACTTCTCTCTGAAGCTTTTTTACTCGTGGCAGAGGCGTATGGAGATAATCCGGGGCTTGCATTAGCGCTCTCTAAAGATTTAGCCCAAGCTTCAAGTGCGCGGGGTTTAGTGGGTGGTCAGGCAACAGATCTTGTACTTAGAAATAAAACAATTGATCTTACTGAGCTTGAGCAACTTCATTTGAGAAAAACAGGCGCCCTTTTTCGAACAAGTGTGATGGGTGCTGCTACAATTTGTGGTGCTACATCTGCTCAAAAAGAAAGCCTTGAGATTTATGCGGCGAATTTAGGACTCACATTTCAAATTGCAGATGATATTTCAGATAAAACAGATAACGACGAACTTAGTTTTGTAAAAGCTGTTGGTCTCGATGGTGCACGCAAGCGCTGTGAAAAATTAGTAGCGCAGGCTCACGAAGCTTTGGCTTTATTTGGTTCGAATGCTGAGGGTTTAAAAAGTCTTGTCACATACGTGTATAAAAGAACGGAAATTCAATGAAGCTTTTAGAAACAATCAACAGCCCTGAAGATTTAAAACAACTCACTCAAGCGCAGTTGAGCGTTTACTCAGATGAGCTTCGCGAGTTTTTAATTCAGACGATGTCTAAAATCGGTGGTCATGTTGCTGCTAACTTAGGTGTGGTAGAACTCACAACAGCACTTCATTACGTATTTGATACACCTCATGATAAAATTGTTTGGGACGTCGGCCATCAATGTTACGCCCATAAAATTATCACAGGAAGACGCGATAAATTTCATACCATCAGACAAGATGGTGGTCTCTCGGGTTTTACAAAAATTTCAGAAAGCCCCTATGATGTTTTTGGTGCCGGTCATTCTTCAACATCTGTTAGTGCAGGTCTTGGAGTCGCAGAAGGTGAATGGCAAAATGGTACCGACAATCAGGTTGTATCAATTATTGGTGATGGTGCGCTTACGGCTGGTATTGCATACGAAGCGCTTAATCATGCGGGTCATCTCAGACGCCCCAATTACATCGTGATTTTTAATGATAATGAAATGAGCATATCTGAAAATGTCGGAGCTCTTGCGCAATTTTTTGGTAAACGAGTAAACAGTTCTCTTTATAATAATATGCGCGCAGAAATCAAAACAGCACTCAAGTCAGTATCAACGCGTGAGATGAATGTTTTTGAAAAAGTAAAACTTCTAAGTCATGTGGTGAAAGATCTTTTTTCAACGTCAAGTTTTTTTGAAGCTTTAGGTTTTAGATATGTGGGGCCAATAGATGGTCATAATGTTCCAGAACTTATCAGCACACTTAATAGTGTAAAAGAACTCAGTCGCGGTTCCATGGATAACGCTCGGGCAAACTTTGGTGTTCTTGGTTTTGAAGTAGATCCCCCTATTTTAGTTCACGTAAAAACAAAAAAGGGTCTCGGATTAAAAACCGCAGAACAACGCCCTGGTGATTTTCACGGTGTTACGGGTTTTTGTATGAATACCGGTGAGCCTACAAAAAAGCCCGCACAAGCACCAACATACACAAGTATTTTTTCTCAAACACTTTGTCGTTTGGCAGAGTCTGATTCAAAGATCGTAGCAGTTACGGCTGCTATGGCAGACGGCACTGGGCTGGGTAAATTTCAAAAACAATATCCTGAAAGATTTTACGACGTCGGTATTGCCGAACAACATGCTGTAACTTTCTCAGGCGCTATGAGTTTATCAGGGCTCAGACCAGCGGTAGCGATTTATTCTACATTTTTGCAGCGCGCTTATGATCAAGTTATTCACGACGTGGCTATTCAAAATATTCCACTGGCTTTGTTTTTAGATCGCGGTGGTCTTGTGGGTGCAGATGGTCCAACTCATCACGGCGTTTTTGATATGAGTTTTTTACGATGCATTCCTGGTGCGCATATTATGGCGCCAAAAGATGAAAACGAACTTCAACACATGGTTTACACCGCACTTTATTGTGAGAAACTTGCATCAGTGAGATTTCCTCGCGGTGAAGGTTATGGCGTAGCCCTTGATTCAAAACTGCAAATGCTGCCGTTGGGAAAATGTGAAAAACTCATCAATCACATCAAGCCTGAGGTTATTATTTGGGCTGCAGGTTCATGTGTGTACCCAGCTCTTGAGGCGGGTAAAGAACTTCAGGCTATGGGTGTGGCATGTGAAGTTGTGAATGCGCGTTTTATCAAACCACTGGATATCGAAGTATTATTAAAAGATGCAAGCCGTGCACAATTAATAGTCTCAGTAGAAGAAAATGCAGTTATCGGCGGGCTTGGCAGCGCTATTTTAGAAGGGCTTGCAACGCATCAAGTAATGATTCCAGTTTTAAATTTAGGTTTACCCGATGAATTTATTGAACATGGAAGTCTAGGGCGGTTGCGCACTTACTGTCATATCGATCAAAAATCTATCGTCAATGATACGCTTAAGCGTTTAGAGAAAATTTCAAATCGCAAAGTGAAACAACCTATTCTTGAAAAAGAAACCCACGAAGCTCCTGCCGTTACACATTAATAATTATGGGTTCTGAAAAAGAAAAAAAAGAGCGCGCGGATAAACTTCTGACAGATCAGGGTTTGGCGCGTTCACGCACACAAGCCCAAGCGCTTATTATGGCGGGTGTGGTTTGTCTCGGGGATCAGCTTATTAAAAAAGCTTCTGAGTTATTTCCTATCGATACTAAATTTCGAATCAAAGAAGGAGCTGTTCCGAAATATGTTTCTCGCGGTGGTGAGAAAATGGAAGGTGCCTTAGAGAATGCGGGTCTTAACGTAAAAGATTTTCGTGTTTTAGATGTTGGTATAAGCACTGGCGGTTTTTCTGACTGCTTATTACAAAAAGGTGCGCAATCAATATTGGGCCTTGATGTCGGAAAAAACCAGCTCGATTGGAAATTGCGAAATGACCCACGCGTTACAGCTTATGAGGGTATAAATGCACGAGCCCTTCCAGAGGGTCTTGTTGAGGGGCTCATAGGAGGCGGTTTTGATTTGGTGGTGATTGACGTTTCTTTTATTTCACTCACACTAGTCTTGCCGCAGACGATTAAGTATATGAAGCCTCAGGGGTATATGCTTGTCCTTATCAAGCCTCAATTTGAAGTGGATAAGGCTCAAGTGGGTAAAGGTGGAATTGTGAAAGATCCCTTGCTCCATCAACAAGTTCAAGAGAAAATAAAAAAGCTCAGCGAAAGTCTTGGGTTGGTTGATTTTAAAATTTTTGAAAGTCCTATTGAGGGAACAGATGGAAACAAAGAATTTTTTATTTTTGCTCGTCATCCTTAGTTTTATTTTATCCAGTTGCCAAACTGTACAACGTAAAAGTAGTCAACCCCCACCAACACCTGTGCCTGGTGTACAACCTGTAGAAGTAAAAGTAACACCCGGGCGCGTACTCCCTGTGGGAGTTTATTTAGGGCCTGGGGGAATGAGAACTTTTGCACACATCGGAGTTTTACGCGCACTTCAAAAAGCCAAAATTCCAGTGGTTGCTATTGGTGGTTTAGAATGGGGAGGTGTAATTGCCGCATCACACAGTCTTTCTCGCGGCGCCAACGAAGTAGAGTGGCAGATGATGAAACTTAAAAAAGATCAATTGCCAGAACAAACACTTTTAAAAAGATCACTTGAGCCAAAAGATTCTAGTCGGTTGTTTGATTTTTTACGCTTCGTATTTGCTGAACGTAGTTTAGAGAGCGGAGCTATTCCATTTAGTTGCCCAGCTTATGATGGTGAGCAAACACAGTTTATTACTCGAGGAAAAGCACGAGACGGATTAATGAAATGCGCCGTACTTCCTCCACTTTATAGTTTTTATCAATCTGAAGGTAAGCAGTGGATATCAGGAGCCGTGAGCCCAGGGGATTGGTCAGGTGAACTTAAAAAAGCGGGAGCACAATATATTATATTTGTAGATGTTGTGGGCCAAGGCCGCGTGCTTTCACAAGCCCAATACGGGGCAGATCCACAATTAAAAGCGCTATGGGCGGCAATTCGCGGGATTTCTAAACAACAAAGACAATTTGCTCAAATGACAATAGATGTGCCCATGGATATTGATTTGGGTGATTATGACAAGCGTCGCGATGCAATAGCAGCCGGTGAGAGGGTGGCCAGTGGTTCTGTGAATGATCTCTTGAAAGCCATTGGGGTAAACGAGTAAAATTATAGTCGCACTTTAAAGTGAACGAAAGAAGGATAAAGTAATGGTTAAGGGTCCAAAAGGCGGATTAGACATTTTCAAAAAACGCCAAAAAAAACTTCTTGAAAAAATCGGTGATGGTGTCGGAGTTATTTTTGCGCACCCTGAACAAATTAGAAATAACGACGTTCATCATAAGTATCGTCAAGACAGCACATTTTACTATCTCACTGGGTTTTCAGAGCCTGAAAGTGTTATTGTTTTTGATGCTTCAAGTCCGTCACCATTTACCATGTTTGTAAGACAAAAAGATGCAACACGTGAATTGTGGGATGGGTTTCGTTACGGTATTGACGGTGCTGCAGAATATTTCGGAGCAAATAAAGTTTACCCCATTGATGATCTTGTAAAAATTTTGCCTGAGCTTTTAAAAAATACGTCAAAAGTTTATTACAAATTAGGTGAGCAAAAAGAACATGACGAAATCATCATGACGGCTATTGATCACGCAAGGCGTAGTCGGGGGCGTAGTGGTTTGGGTCAACCAAACATTATTGATCTTAAACAAATCACTGGTGAAATGCGTTTGATTAAACAACCTGAAGAGATTGAACTCTTGCGCAAGGCCTGTGAGATCAGTGCCTATGGTCACATCGCTGCCATGCGCGCGTGTAAGCCCGGTGTAAATGAGTATGAAATTGAAGCTGAAGTTGAGCATGAATTTCGTAGGCGGGGTTCAGATCGTCTTGGCTACAACAGCATTGTAGGCTCAGGCCCAAACGCAACAGTTTTACATTATGTGTTTAACGATGATGTGTGCAAAAGAGAACATCTTTTACTAATCGATGCGGGTGCAGAGTTTGGCTATTTCACAGGCGATATTACGCGAACATTTCCGGTGGGTGGTACGTTTTCACCTGCTCAAAAAAAGTTTTATGATGTCGTGCTTAAAGTTCAAAAAGATTGCATTGAATTTGTAAAACCCGGTGTGAAGCTTGCCGACATTCATCAACGCGCCATTAAGGGTCTTATTGATGGGATGCTCTCTCTTGGTTTGATGAAAGGCTCTGCAAAAGATATTTACGAGAAAAAAGAATACATAAAATATTATCCTCACGGCACAGGTCACTGGCTCGGGATGGATGTTCATGATTCAGGTCTTTATAGTATTGATGGTGAACCCAGAGCTTTAGAGCCTGGAATGTGTTTTACAATTGAGCCTGGTCTGTATGTTCCAGAAAATGATAAAGACGCGCCTGCAGAATTTCGTGGAATGGGTGTTCGTATAGAAGACGATATTCTTGTGACATCAAAGGGCTGTGAGGTGCTTACAAAACTTGCGCCTAAAGAAACTCATGAGATCGAGGCCATTTTAGGAAAATCTGTTTAGGCTAATTGAGAGTTAAAAATCTGAACGGGCCAGCCGCGTTGTTGGGCTGCCGCCATGAGTTTTTTCTCACTTATTTCTACCTCTTTTCGATGTGGCTGATAAATAATCGAAAGTGGAAGCTCTGTTGCAAGCTCTAAAATATCAAGATCACCATGGGAGTTGCCTGCAACCAGTTGTGGTTTTGATTTTAATTTTTTTTCCACCCAATATTTTTTTCCACTTCGATAGGGTACGGGTGTGATGATTTTATCTGTGAGTATTCCGTCAGCAGTTACACTTACTTCTGTGCCGATAAGTCTATCGTTGGGTAATCCTAAATCTTTAAGTAATGGAGCAACGGCCCATCGAATGCTGGCGCTACAAATCCATACATCAAAACTATTTTTTTTAAGATCAGCGATTAGTTTTTTTACAGGTTGATGAATTTTTTTTCTAAAACCCAGTTCATAGCAATCTTGGGCTTGTCTTGCCATTTCTTGTTCACTGAGACCTGCGTTGATCTGCGCAAGCCATCCATAAGATGCGTCGGGGTCATTTTCTTCGAGATTAAAATACTGTTTAAGAGGGTCAGAAATACCCCTAAGGCCAGGTGCTGATTGATTTTTAACTTGGTATTTAAAAAACCCCTCACCAATATCGTCATGCCAGAGCGTGCCATCAACGTCAAAAACAGCTGACTTATTAGATGTAGTAGTCGAGAGGACTTGCTCAATTTTGATTTTGATTTCTGAAAACCAATCATTTCCATTCATATTATAGAAGTTCCCACGCAAATAACCCTTTGACAAGTTGTAGAACTGATCACATAAATGATTTTGTACATTAATAATCACAATATTGGGAATAAACTATGCATGGTTGGCATGATGTTTTGTGGGCAGGACCAGCGGTAATTTTAGCCGCTATCATTATTGGTTGGGGCGCTGAAACGGCGCAAGTATATATCAGTCAGGGCCTGGCTTTGGCCGTACTTGCCTGGCTTCAAACCCTACCTGAGTTTGCAGTTGAGGCTGTTGTCGCCTGGAATCAAAGACAAGATCTCATGATTGCGAATCTTTCAGGGTCGCTTAGGCTACTTGTCGGTTTGGGGTGGCCACTTATTTATTTTACTTACGCCATTTTGGGTAAGGGCCGAAGAGACGGAAAATGGCCGGTTATTAAACTAGCTGCGCATAATGGCCTAGAGGTTTTAGTACTGTTTTTAGGAACTCTGTATTTTGGAGTTGTTTGGCTTAAACAGACACTCACCGTTCTTGATGGGGCGCTTCTTTTTTGTATTTATTTTTTCTATCTCTGGAAGTTATCGAGCATGCCCACCGGTGGTCATGAAGATGTAGAAGATCTTCCTTGGGTCGGTAAAAAAATTATTAAAATGAGCCCTACACTCAGAAATATTTCAATTCTCAGTATTTTTGTAGCAGGCGGATTTATTTTACAATATGCAGCTCACCCTTTTCTAAACGGATTAGAAGCTGTAGCTGTAATGTATGGCATTTCAACATTCGTATTTATTCAATGGTGCGCGCCATTTGTTAGTGAATTTCCTGAAAAGATAACTGCTTTTCAATGGGCACGTAAAGGTGGGCGCAAAGTAACAATGGCCATGTTAAATATGGTGAGCTCCAATATTGTTCAATGGACAATGATGGCCGGTATGCTTCCTATGATTTACAGTGTTTCTAAGGGTGAAATAACGAGTATTTATTTTGATCAACATCAAGAAACAGAAATTTTACTGACGATACTCCAATCATTTCTTTCAGTTTTATTCTTAATGGATCTTGAGTTTCATTTTTGGGATGCGTTTGGATTATTTTTATTGTGGGCTATTCAGTTTTTTGTACCCGATTTCCGCGAAGAGATTATGTATGTTTATGGAATCTGGATTATTGCTGAAATATTCATATTAGCGCGCAATAAAAAACTCACATACGCGATTAGTAAGTATAGAGGCTAAATCGGTGTTGATTAACCCGGTTAAACGTTTTTCCTCTAATGAAAGAATTAAAAATTTAAACTCACTTGATACACATACTTTTGATCTGTGTATCATTGGTGGTGGCATCACGGGCGCTGGTACGGCTCGCGATGCTGCTAGCCGAGGCCTTCGAGTTTGTCTAATTGAACAAAATGATTTTGCCTCAGGTACGAGTAGTCGCTCGAGTAAACTCATTCATGGCGGTATTCGCTATTTAGAAAATCTTGAATTTGGATTAGTTTTTGAAGCGCTTAATGAGCGGCATGTGCTTTTTGAAATTGCACCCCACCTTGTTCATCCACTGACATTTGTATTGCCCGTGTATCGCGGTGGACGTGTTGGGATGTTTAAAATGGGTGTAGGCATGTGGCTCTATGATGCACTCGCATTATTTCACGCTCCAAAATTTCATGAGCGACTGTCAGTAGAAGAAACAGTAGATCGTTTGATAACAGTTGAGCCTGAAGATCTTGTTGGGTCGTATCTCTATAGCGATGCATACATGGATGACGACCGGCTTGTTATTGAAACAATGCGCTCGGCTCATGCATTTGGTGCGGTTTGTGTAAATTATGTGAAGGCTGGTAAGGGAAGTTTTGATGAAAATGAGAGGCTTAATACTTTAGAAGCAGTTGATCAATTCACGGGTAAAAAAATGCAGATCCGGGCCAAACATTTTATCAGCACGGTTGGCCCCTGGACTGATCAATTCGCTTCTTCGCTTATAAAGTGGAAAAAAGTTTTAAGACCCACAAAAGGAATTCACATCACCATTCGTCGTGAGCGATTGCCTTTACAAGATGCCGTTGTGATGGCCACGGGTACAGATAAAAGAATCGTTTTTGCTATTCCGCGAAATGAAATAGTCATCATTGGCACAACAGATACTGATTTTCCAAGTGATCCATCAACGGTTCATACAGAGCGTTCAGATGTTGAATATTTAATTGATGTAATTGGTCGTTATTTTCCAAAATCAGGTATTCAAGAATCAGACATCATTTCAACTTACGCAGGTGTTAGACCCCTGGTTGATGACGGCAGTGGCAGTGAAAGTAAAACTAGCCGTGAGCATGTGATTTTACACACACCACAAAATGTGACGTTTGTTGCGGGCGGTAAATACACCACGTATCGACGTATGGCTCGAGATATTGTTGAAGAAGTACTTAAAAAAGAATTCACTCTTGAAGAACGTATTCAATATGCGCGCAATCAAACACGCGAAGCCATTAACCCACTAGTTACGCCAGAAAAACTTAATGAAGCATTATCACAATCAATAAGCTGGTCTGCAAATTATGGTCTAACGGAAGCAGAAACAAAAAGATTGGCTGAGCGTCACGGTGTTGAAGCTCTTGAAATTTTAGAGGCCGGTGAAGAGAAGGGTTTGCAATCTCCATGGGAGATGGAAGCGCTTTTTGCAATTCAACACACCATGTGTTTGCATTTGCGTGATTTTATGTTGAGGCGGACACCACTTTATCTCACTCACCATGATCATGGAAAATCAGTACTTGATAAAATTGCAGATGTTTTTCAGCGAGAATATAATTGGAGTCAAGACGAATTGATCGCAGAAAAACAACTCTATGAAGATCACCTCAAGCTTGAACTTGGCTGGCGTTAATTTTTTTCATATTGATTTTATTTACGCATACTTTGAATGACGTCTTTGATTTTGCCAAGGCCGGAGATTCCGTAACTTCCGAGAAATTTTGCAAATGACATCCCACCCGCTTTAATCACACCAAGATAACCATTGGTCAAAAGTGCGATCATTGAGCCGGTAACTTTAATTTTCATATTTTTATTTAAATAACTTTTTGCGATGTTGATTCCTAATTCAGCAATATCGTTGCTCGGGTCATTCACAAGACTTTCAACAGCTTGTGTCTTCATGGTAAAAACCACATCTGGATCTTTAGCAGGACGTTGTTCGAATCGAGGTTTATTGCCATCTTTGAAAAATGCGCAGGAGAGACCTTCTACGATTATGCCGATTTCAACACTCTGCCGCAAAGAGTCGGCCGCAGCCTCACAGGCTGAACGGGTTTCAAAAAATTTTTTCAACTCTTCGAAAGCTTGCTGATCAGTCATACTTAGCATAGTATTTAATTCGATCAGAAATACAAGGATAACAAATGAAACAAAAACAACATGCACTACTAGACCCCACTGACAACCCACGTACATGGAACAATCCCAAGAAAATGGCTATCGCTCGCAACATGCTTGAGCGTTACACGGGGTCTTTGGCAAAAGAATTCAACAAGCACATCATTCTCACTAATTTTGAGTATTATATGGACCGTTTTAGTAAGCGATACAATGCTCCGCTGAAATCAGGTTCTATCATGAGAGTCGCTCACAGTAAGTCTTTGGGGGTGAGTATTGTTGATTTTAAAATTGGCAGTCCCACAGCGGCGTTAGTTATTGAGATGCTTTCTGCAATATCTCCTGATGCGGTGCTCATGTTGGGTATGTGTGGTGGTTTACATCGAGATTTGAAGATTGGTGATTTCTTATTACCCATGGCCGCGATTCGTGACGAGGGGACAAGTACGCATTTTATGCCTCCACAAGTTCCCGCACTTCCTGCTTTTAAAATTCAAAAATTTATCAGCCAAGTTATTTTAGAAAAAAACCTGAAATACCAGACAGGCGTGGTTCACACGACGGATTATCGGTTCTGGGAATTTGATCAAGAGTTTAAGAACGTACTGCGTCGTGAAAAAGTAGCAGCTATTGAAATGGAATGTGCGACTTTGTTTGTTACATCGTTTGCTTGTAAAGTTCCCTGTGGAGCGCTTTTGTTGGTAAGTGATTTGCCGCTTAAAAGAATTAAAACTAAAGCGTCAGCGAATCGAGTTTTTAGAGATTATACAGACAATCATTTAGAAATCGGCGTGCAAGCGATGACTGAAATTGACGAGCGTGGTGACAAGGTGCGACATTTCGAGTGGTAAAAATTAATTTCCCTCGTTGATTCGATCACTTGACTTCTGCTCCCAAAGATAAGTTTAATGAGTAAATGGGATTCTTCGATAAATTTTCAGATTATTTTTCAAACGATATAGCCATCGATCTGGGCACAGCCAATACTTTGGTATTCGCTCGTGGTCGCGGAATCATTCTCAATGAACCCTCTGTTGTTGCAGTACAGAAAAATTATCGCGGAATGCAAAATCGAGTTCTCGCTGTTGGCCGTGAGGCAAAAGAAATGTTAGGCAGAACACCCGGTTCAATTGTGGCCATTCGTCCGATCAAAGACGGTGTCATCGCGGACTTTGAAGTTACTCAAAGCATGCTCAAATATTTTATTTCAAAATCAACAGGCGGAAAAAAATCTCTTGTTCGCCCGCGTATTATCATCTGTGTTCCCTACGGGATCACACAGGTTGAAAAGCGCGCTGTAAAAGAATCAGCACAATCAGCTGGAGCTCGCGAAGTATATCTTATTGAAGAGCCCATGGCCGCAGCTATTGGCGCCGGACTTCCGATCACTGAGCCTAGTGGTAATATGGTCGTCGATATCGGTGGTGGAACAACGGGTGTAGCGGTCATCAGTCTTGGCGGCATCGTATATTGTAAATCAATTAAAATTGCTGGCGATAAGTTTGATGAAAGTATTGTGAATTATGTTCGACGCCAATTTAATCTTCTAATTGGTGAAAGAACGGCTGAGAATATTAAGATGGCCATTGGTAACGCGTATCCTTTTGAAGTAGAGCGCGTGATGGAAATCAAAGGCCGTGATCTTGTTGCTGGTGCGCCAAAAACAATCGAAATTACTTCCACACAAGTACATGATGCATTGACTGATTCTGTAAATGAAGTCGTTGATGCTGTTAAAACAGCGCTTGAGAAAACTCCACCTGAGCTTGCTTCAGACATTGTTGATAATGGAATTGTTTTAACGGGTGGTGGGGCATTACTTGCGAATTTAGATATTTTATTGCGTGAGCGCACAGGACTTCCGGTTTCTTTAGCCGAAGATCCGCTTACTTGTGTTGTTTTGGGTTCAGGAAAAGTGCTTGAGGAACTTGATCTACTCAAGCAACTCACAACGGATTAAGCATGCTCACAGAGGCCCACTATCGGGCGGTCCTCAACTTTTTCTACTTTCTATTGCAAGACGAAGGAATGTCCATCAGCGCGTCCTTCAAAACAATCAAGCAGATTCAAAAAACAATTTCTAAAAATGAATATCTCCTACTTGATGTCGTCGTTATTAAAACAATGTATGAAGTTTTAAATAAATATCTCGAAAAACATAAAATGAGTGCGGGAGCACCGCCTCGATCTGATTGGAAATCACCAAAGCCAGAGTACCTCATTGCATGGAAAGAATTCATGCGTCGAAGTGAAATGCCCAGTAGTATCGCTTTGGTTTTAAGATACATTCTTGATTATCCGCCAAATGTAATCGCTGAGGCACTAGAAGTTCCCATAGGCACAATCTATTTTAGGCTTGGGCGCGGGCTAGAGTCTTTTGATCAAAATTCAATTCTCAAGGCGATGGTGAAAAAATGAGCACAGAGCGAAAACTCAGCTGTTTTTTCAGTCGCGAATTATTTCCACTCTATATTGAGGAGCAATTAGATAACGCTCGACGTGAGCAAGTAGAGGTTCATCTAAAAGAATGTCAGCTGTGTCTTGATGTTTTTGAAAGGGTGAAAAAAAATCGTAAAATTCTTATAGAACTATCTGAAACAAAATGCAGTGCTGAAGTCGTAACTTTCTTACAAAAAGAACATCACTTTTGGAGTGATTTTATTGCTCGCTACGGATGGAGTAAGTGGAATTCAAATCTTAAATGGGCTGCTGAACTTTGTTTTGTGGCCATTGCGCTTGCTGCTACAATTCATTTATTTCCTTGGCTTAATCTTGCAAAAAGTCTTCAAGGTTTTCGCCCTGGAATTCCAAAGACAATCCCAATCACACCGCCGGTTTCTGGTACAGATGTTGAAATTGATACAGACACAGCTGGTGTGGGAAGTCCTCCGGTTGCTCTCGTTCAACCATTTATTGGACCGCAATTACCGCCAGATGGTAAATTATCCCCTAGCGAAAAGTTACCAACAGTCGTTGCCGTCGTTAAACCTGCACCAGTTGCAGGGGTTGTTTCAGAGTCTGAAATGGGTGAAGAGTCTCCGATAAGTGATATGGCTCAACAAAAAATGGCAGGGTTTGTGTGGCGAGGGGCTGTTCAATTTGATGTGCTCAGCCCAGAAGTTGCAGAACAAATAACAAAATCTATTATTGCCCTGGGCGCAACAAAAGCCGGTAAAGTTGATTTAGGTTGGATACGTGGAACTCAGTTTTATTACCATTTTATTTTACCTGATGAAAATTATGAAAAAGTTCTTAGTGTTATCAACGCTCATGGTGGAATCGTCGATGTTAAAAAAGAAAAACACCCTCGCGTAGTTAAAAAAGGATACATGCGTATCATCATGACTCTTGAGCAAGAAAAATGAAAAGAGCGCAAAAATCTCTAAGGAGTATTCTAACTCTTTGGTTTTTAGCTTTTACAATTGTCCCGCTAGCATTTATTTCTGGTTATACCCTTGTACTCTATGAGTCTTCATTAAATTCAGAATTAAAAAAACGTCTCGAAGGCAATGTTCGAGAGGTTGGTGTGGGATTAGCTGATCTCGAAAGATTGATTATCAATAACGCTACGAACATTCACGCTGTGGATCCGACATTAAGTTATCATGTGGCAACAAGAAACATACAATCTGCTAGAAGAACAATCTCAGAATGGCTGCGAGTTCCTAGTACAAATCGCATCGTACTGTTTGATCGAGAGGGAAGGCTTATCATCTCTCAAATCAGAAATCCAAATGGCGAAATCAAAGCACAGACAAATCTTGAAACGGGTGATTTTTATCTTACCGATCAACTTTTAGAAGAAATTAATAGCAAAGGTCAAAAAACAGAACGCGAAGTTATTCCAGGTAAAGGGCTTGATCTTATGGTTTACACGCGTATCGTACAAAAAGGGAAGACCGTTGGTTATATTGAAGAGGTGGTAGAGCTAGGCCAAAATTTTATTTTAAGCCTTAAAAAAAGACTCAATCTAGAGGCTGTAATTTTTGATGATAAAGGGCAACCAGCCGCTGCGAGTAATCCAGATTTTTTTCTTTACCCAAAAGATTTTTTTCCAGGAAAATTTAATTCAGAATCTCAATCATTTTTTGATCTTACCAGTCGTGGTGAGCCCTATGGAATGATCATCAGACCAATTGTAGATACAAAAGGTAAACCCTATGTAACTCTGGGGCTTGCAACGAGTAAAATTGATGGGCAAAAGGTTTTAAAGCGCATCAAAGTAACACTTTTGACTGTAACAGTTTTAATTTTACTCTTTTTGATTCCCATATTGTTTTATGTTTCAAATAGGGTTGTTAAGCCCTTGAATCAATTAGTTGAGGCCACCCAAAGAATGGAGGGTGGTAAAGTGGTTCAAAACATGACCAACACCTCTGATACTGAAATTGGTATCTTGATTGATTCATTTAATCGTATGGCTAAAAATATTTCTACGGCACGAAAAGAGTTAGAGCAAAAAGTTGTTGAACTTGAAGCAATAAATGTTGAATTAAAAAATACACAAACATCTCTTGTGCATTCAGCAAAGATGGCAAGTCTTGGTCAATTAGTCGCCGGTGTTGCTCATGAACTTAATAACCCAATTGGTTTTATTTATTCAAACATGTCTCACTTACGTGAGTATGTTGAAAAACTTCGCACAGTATTAGATACCGCAGAAAAGAATCCTGAAAAATTAAAGAAAATTAAAGCAGATGTTGAATTTGATTTTCTTATTGATGATCTTCCAAAACTTATCGCCAGCTGTGAAGATGGTGCGCGCCGCACGCGTGATATAGTTTTAGGTTTACGTAATTTTTCACGCCTTGATGAAGCACAGCTTAAGAAAGTTGACCTTCATGAAGGTCTTAGCAATACCCTAAAGCTTTTAACTAGTGAGCTTAAAAATCGAATTAAGTTACATGAAGATTACGGGAAACTTCCCGAAGTGAGATGTTATGTGAGTCAGCTCAATCAGGTTTTTATGAATATTCTCAGTAATGCGGCCCAAGCCATTGAAAAGGATGGTGAGATCTGGATTAAAACCTGGGTAGAAGATAAATGGGCTTTTGTAACGATTCGTGATTCAGGCCCCGGAATTTCAAAAGAAGATATTGATAAGATTTTTGATCCCTTTTTCACCACAAAGCCCGTGGGTCGTGGAACGGGCCTTGGTTTGAGCATTACTTATGGGATAATGCAAAAACATGGCGGTGAAATCACCGTTGAGAGTAAAAAGGGTTGGGGAACAGAATTTAAAATCAAGATCCCAATTGACGGACCCTCGGACGAAAAAAAATCCCCAGCCTAGATTCTTTCGCATTACGCCTGGTTCATACAATTGCAATAGCTAAAACTCATGGAACTCATCAATAGCTACATGGCGGCTTCTTATTTTCGAAATCTTATTCAATCCCACGATGTCGAAGAATTCTGGGTGGTCGCACTCAACCCCCAATGCAAGGTGATCACTTCACGCATGCTCTTTCGCGGAACTGTAGATTCATGCTTGATTCACCCACGTGATATCTTTCGATTTGGAATGAGCTGGAATGCCACATCACTATTGGTTGCTCATAATCATCCATCCGGTGCAATTGAACCTAGTCAGCCAGACATTGAAATGAGTCAGCGGCTGCGAAAAGCTGGCGAACTTGTGCTGTTACCAGTGTTAGATCATATTATCGTAACAGCGCGAGCTCATTACAGTTTCGCAGATCAGGGGTGGAACCCATCCCTGCGCAGCGCGAATAGCGCTTTTTAAAATCATAAAGGTATTCTATATATACAAGCCTCTAGGAGTTAAAGTTTGGCTAAAAGATCAAAATCAAAAGATCGCTGTGAGCGCTGTTGTATCAGGCGTTTGCTTTGTCTTTGTTCGGTTATTCCTGAAATGCATCTTTCCACAAAACTTATCGTACTTATCCACAACCGTGAAACCAGACGTCCGACAAATACCGGAAGACTTGCAACACTAGCGCTTCCACATAGCGAGTTGCGAGTGCGCGGTTTAAGAACTCCGATGAATGAAGAGGGGCTGGTAGTTTCTGACAGACAAACTCTATTATTATATCCCGATGAGAACGCCGTTGAACTAAGCCCAAGTTATGTGGCGAGTTTTAAAAAACCAATAACACTTATTGTTCCAGATGGAAGTTGGCGTCAAGCTGCGAAGATGAGGTTTCGTGTTCCGGCCCTTAAAGATGTGCCTCATGTGAAAATACCAATGGGCGCAAAATCAAATTATCAGTTAAGACAAGAAACCAAAGAAAATGGTTTAGCAACCTTTGAAGCCATTGCACGCGCTTTTGGAATAATCGAAAGCCCTGAAGTGCAACAAAGGTTAGAAGATTTTTTTAAAATCATGGTCGAACGAACAATGTGGAGCCGTGGAAAAAAACTCGCCGAAGACTGTGAATCGCCGATACCACCAGAAGCTATTTTGTTTAATTCAAACGCAGGTCATGCAGGCTCAAGATAAACCAAACTTTTTAATTCATATATCCAAGAGCTTTGAGTTGATCTGTCGTATTTTTATCAACCTTCACACCGGCTGCTTTTAATCGACGCTCAAATTCTGTAGCGCGCACTCTTTGAATTTGTGCTGCACGTCGCTCACCGTCTTGAATGCGTGCTGAGTCTTCCAAAAATTCGGTTTCAGGATCCGATGCTTTAAAACGAGGTGTGTTTTGGTATGATTCAATAGTTGCTGATTGTTCGCCCATTTTTAATGTGTTCACATTTGATATCGCTGAATTATGTAAATCCATTGGCTGAACAGTTGGCGTATCAAGATACAAACCGCCTTGGTGACTGGGTAAAATTTGTTTTTGAGCCCAAGCTTGTTCTTGTTCAACGCGCGTGTGGACTTCTTTGATTCTTGAATTAATGGTTTTGTTGCTGTCTTTAGCAAAAGCCATATCGTTCACAAACACGCTAAAAATCACTACTATAAAGAACACAGAGTTCATCATAATTCCCCTCGTTTAGCTTACATATGAGCAAGCCAAATGCCACGCTGCGGTAGCATAAGTTGTTGATTTTACAGGGAGCTTATTGGCATTATTGATTACTCATTAGACAGATGTCGGCTTACTAACAAAGGGGTCTCAAAAATGTATAAACTCGTAGTTGCGTTATTGGCGGTTGTGTCTCTAGCTTCATGCGGGCCTAAGGCATTCACAAAGGGGGATTACGATAATCCAGAAAATGAAAATCTCCTCAATGATCAATTTTCAGAAACAGATATGCAAAAAATGGTTAAAGCATTAGTTACAAGTCTTGTAGCTTCAAAGCCGATTCAAAAAGCTGATAAGCCGCCCATCGTGATGGTCACAAAATTAGAAAATAAAACCAATGAGCACATTGATACCCAAAGCATCATGGACATGGTGAAGGTAGAACTCGGTCGAACTGGTTCAGTGGCATTTGTTGATAAAGAAGCGCGTGGAGATGTATCAGCTGAATATGAATATCAAGATTCAGGCATGATGGATAACACCACCAAAAAAGGTAAAGGCAAACAAATCGGCGCTGATTACATTATAAACGGTCGACTCGACACTATCGTTCAAGAAGTTGGTAAAGACAAAACCGTTTATTACAAAATCACACTGTATTTGACCAATCTCTCCACCAACATTTCTATGTGGCAAGATCAGCAGCAAATCAGAAAAGTTTATAAAAAACGCAGCATCAGCATGTAAAGGTCTTAATGAAAAAGTGTTTAAAGACGGGGCCAGCAGCGCTATCGCTGTTGGTTCTTTTTTATCTCACAGGTTGTGCTACTTACCCCTTTGAAACAAAAGGGGCGCAGAATGCATTTTACAGTGGTGATTACGTAAAAGCCGCTGCTGATTTAGAGGTTAAATCTAAAGAAGACGGCAAAGACCAAGTTCTCTATCTTCTAGATCGCGCCATGGCTTTACAGCTCATGGGTAATTTTAAAGAAAGTGAAAAACTTTTTATTCAAGTCGATAAACTCACCGAAGTTAAAGATTACACAAGTGTAAGCACTGAAGCAGCTACACTTTTAACCTCTGACAATATCAAGCAATACAAAGGTGAAGATTTTGAAAAAGTACTGATCAATGCCTTTAATGCCATCAACTATGTTTTAGAAAATAACTACGAAGATGCACTTGTAGAATGTCGAGTAGTAAATCATAAACTTCAAAAATATGTTCAAGAAGCAAAACTTAATTATGAACAAAATCCTTTTGCTCGTTATTTATCGGCGATTATCTGGGAGGCTTCAGGAAAAATCGATGATGCATATATTGATTATAAAAAAACATTCGAACTTACACCTGATTTTCCATACCTAAAAAATGATCTTATTAAGTGGGCTAAGCGCATGGGCCGAACAGAAGATCTAAAAAAGTGGGAAGAAAAATACGGTAAAGACGTTGTCGTTCTTTCTTCAAAAGAAGAGAAAAAACTTGGCGAAGTGATATTGCTTTATCAACAGGGTAAAAGTGCGGTTAAAAGGCCACATCCAAACTCACATCGATTTCCAAAATTTTACTCCCGTGGTTCAACAACTCAACAAGCGCGTATTGATATTTTAACAGCTGAGAATAAAACTGAACTCAGTCAAAAAATTTACAGTGTTTCTGATGTGGCTATCAAAACTTTAGACGAAGCTTATGCAGGAATCGTAGCAAAGCGCGTAGCGGGTGTTGTAGCAAAAGAAGTTGTTGCAGATCAAATCAGACAAAAAAATGAACTCCTTGGAGCCGTTGCCTGGATTAGCATGCACGTCATCGACCAAGCAGATCTTAGACATTGGTCTACATTACCTGAAACAATTCAAATCGCACGTTTACACGTTGCACCCGGGACACATACAATTAAAGTTGTAGGGCTTGATGCCTCCGGAAATCCAAGTGGTGAAGAAACTTCAGTAGAGGTTAATGTCGCCGCCGGAAAAAAGGCCTTCATAAATTGGCGTTCTATTAAATAGGATTCTGATTTTCTTAAACACTTCTCATTATGAGTCATTGCCAAATATTAAAATAATAGATAGAAAAGACAAATGAAGTGCCCATGCGGAACTACAAAATCATTAAGTGATTGCTGTGAACCTTTTATCAAAGGTACTAAAAAGCCTTTAACAGCTGAAGCTCTTATGCGTTCGCGATACACGGCTTACACACAGGGTGAGCTTGGTTATATCGCAGCAACGTTAGCGTCAGAAAGCCGACCAAACTTTGATGAAAAAGATGCTCGTGAATGGTCAAAAAACTCTAAATGGTTGGGTCTTGAAATTCTAAGCACCAAAAAAGGCCAAGAAGCTGACCGCGTTGGTACTGTAGAGTTTAATGCTAAGTATGAAAATGACGGTAAAGTTTTAGAACATCACGAAGTTTCTGAATTTAGAAAAGAAAAAGACACCTGGTATTTCGTAGACGGCGAGTCTCATGTTCACGAAGAAGGCCAAGGACACCACGAACCAGCTCAGCCGGTGGTCCGCGAAACGCCAAAGATCGGTAGAAATGATCCTTGTGTTTGCGGTAGCGGCAAAAAATATAAGAAATGCTGTGGCTAAAAATTAAAAGGTTTTGCCTTCTTTTTTCTCAGCTCCAAATACAAACCCAAGTCTTAACATAACAGTCAAATAACTCTGAATAGCTTTTGCATTTGTCCCATTAGGCAGACTCACATTTGAGTCAAACATACTGTGGTAAGTGAAATCAGCACCTGCCATAAAGTTTGTGCCTATTAGAAATTTTCCACCAAAACCCACATCAAGTCCAAAGGCTGTTGTGCTGTAGCCTGAGGGTACAAGGTTTGATGGATTCACAATATCTTCATTTGCTGAAACAAATTCAGCTCCACCGCGAAGATAAGGAATGAATAAATCAAATTGATCAACATTGTATAAAATTGATGCGCTCAAAGCATTTTGAGTCATGCTTAAACTGTTATTTGTATGTTTGCTGTTTAAATAACCCAATTCAAAATCAAGCCAATCACTAGCCGCATAGTCGGCGAAAACTCCCCAACCAAGTGCATTGCCATAACGGCTTCCTACGTCACCGCTGAGTCCGACATGACCTGCTTGAAATCCAAGTGCATGGTGGCCTTCTTCAGCTTGAGCGGTTTTATAAAAAAGTGTGAGAATAAATAACGTGGTAAATACAACGATGAGACGGTTCATTACTTCCTCCAAAAAAAAACCTGAGACTTTCATCTCAGGTTCTTCTATTACTTTAAAATCTTAATCAGTTATCTAACTCGTACTCACGAATCTTTGTTTCGATCGTAGCGAGTTTTTGATGAAGCTGATTGATACGGTCCTGAACAGTTCCAATATCCGTTCGCTCACCAACTTTTGCTAAACGATCATCCAACTTCTTTTGAATATCATCAAAAGAACGTGTGGTGTTGTCGAGAAGCTCTCGAACATCGATCGGTTCGCTGATTGTTCCAACGGCTACCGACATAGGCTTGTTAAGAGCACTTCCTAAATAACTGGAAATGCTGCCATTGCCCGTACGAATAATTTCGCGAAGAGTTTCGAGCGAAATATAATTTTTCGCTTTCTTCTCTGCTTCGAAAATAATCTGAGTCAATGTTGAAGCGGTGATGTCTTTCTTGGTTTTGTTATCCACGACCAGAACTTCTTCGTTTGCACGAATCATCTTAGCGATGTCTTCGAGAGTTACATAACAGCTTTGCTGCGTGTCATATAGCTTTCGGTTCTGATAGCGCTTAATAACTTTTGCATTTGGATTTGTTACTGCCGGGCTTTGTTGAGTTTGTATTTCCAAACAAACCTCCTCTGCTGGTGCAAGCGCACGATAAGTTATAACTCTTTCAAACTGCTCTACTTAAGTCCTAAAAATCAAGGTTACAATTACACCCTAGCCACATGATGTCAAGCGTGATGAAGGTACTTTATACAAGGTGTTGCATATGTTTTAGACGCACAGCTTCTTCACTCTTATGTATGACCGCATCAAGACTAGAGAAGGGTTAAAAAACAGCGAATAAATTTAAAATTCTGGACTCAAGTTTTCAGGCAACCCTACCGAGAAGTTATTTGGGTAGATGTTAGCTTTGGGAGGTTTAATGAAAAGACAACAAAATCATGGATTTACATCTTTTGACATTTTGACCCTGGTATTCAGTCTGGTGGTTATAGCGGCCATCAGCAGCCCTATCCTGTCAAGGAATATGGAATCAGATAAAATCGCTCTTACTCAAAAAGAACTAGAAAACGTAGCCCAGTCTTTAATTCAAAATAATGAGCCGATAAAAAACCCTGCTTCTCCAAACCGTGGAATTGCAAGTGTTAGAGCCGTGGCTGACATTATTGACCCTTGGGGAATGCCCTATCGACATGCGTTTTTACGAGATGGCAAAAATTCACCGAAAAAATTAATCGTGTGGAGCCTGGGTCCTGACAAAAGAAATGATTCCTATAGAGAAGTCACGCAAGGAGCCATCATAGAAGGTCCCAGTGTTTTTGAAGGTGATGACCTCGGTTCAGTTTTTTCTGCAGATTAAAACTTAGACTTTTACTTGCTGTATGATTCAAATTTCAAAATGAAATGTTTTCTAACTTAAGAGAATGAAGTCCGTTTAACATCAATCTTGCCAGCTATAGCTGTGTCACAAATATCAATAAGGTGTTTAGAGGTAACGAGGAAATTTTCTTTCATATCCTCGATTTTAAAACCAGAAAACCTATTTTCTATTTTCCATGATTCGGTCAAATCTTTCTTTAAATCTTCGACTGCATTTGGATTGAGAAAAAAATGACGGAGACTTTCCTCTTTCATAACCTGACTATCTCACAAGTCATTTCAGCTGCCAAGAAACCAAATAGTTTCTGACCGATGTTTGTTTCGAAATACAAAGCGAAATGAGTACCACAAGATTACACCTACAGAGTTAGGCTTCTATTAGATGCCTAACTTCATAGGGCGATGAATTCTGACTTAAGAAAATGAAGTCCACTAGCGGACTTAGTCATGAAGTACATTATGATTCAAATCAAGTTTTGCTATTCAATCTAGTGAATCCCCCAATTGACCGTCAACTCTCCATATAACGATTCATTGTCGATTTGCCAAAGGTGTGAAGCGCTTTGAGTTTATTGTGATTTGAACAAAGAAGTGTGAGGTTATCGAGTGTTGAAGTTCCCCCTAAAGCAAATGGAATAATGTGCTCGGTTTGGAGAAACCGATTAGCTTGGCAACCAAACTTTGAAACGGGATCAATAAAAGTACACTGAGATTTGGCCCGCACCCACACTTGGCGTTTAATGAGAGCGGGAATGTAGCGAGAGCGTTGAGAAGGGGGATTGTACTTCTCTGGGAAAGCTTTTTTCACCGCTTCAGCATTTGCTAAATCAGCATTGATTAAATTGGCATTGGCAAAATTAGCTTTGGTTAAATTAACATTCATTTCACAATCTCTACGCAAATCTTGCGCCTTTTGAGCCTTATTGTTTTTTGCCAAAATCTTCAAAGCTTTAACTTCTGGATCTTTCTTCTCAAGTGCGTCATCAAACAATGATTCAATGAGATCTCTAATCGTCTTATTCTTATGGGATGTGATATTTTTTAGCCTTTGAATCTTCTTCATCAAAACTTCATCTATCACAAGCTCAACTTTAAGATGAGTGCCGGAGACATATCGCACTTTCTCTGTTTGCTTTAAAGTCTCGGGCGCCAATGTCGCAAGTGTTTTTTCGATCTCCCTCTTTGACTTAGATTCAAGACTTATCACGAGTTCTAGTTTTTCTTCTTTTGTATAGGTCTTATCTTTTTTAGCCTCCTGATTAAAGAAATTCTGCATCTGCGACGCAGTAGTTAAACTTAAAGTACCAGTTTGAATACACTGAACCACTTCAGGAATTTGACAGACTAAATCAAGTGCTTTGATTCTTCGATGTGCGGCTCCGTCATCATATTTAAGTTCTTTCACGCAGTACTGATGAAATGATTCATATCCTCTTTCAAGATGAAGACGTCGAGATCTTACTTCACGTAAAAGTTCAATAATCTCTAAAGTAAGATTTCGTTCTTGTTGAACTTTACTACGAGTTAAATCCCACAGAACTTGATCAGAAATAGTTTTGATATTCATCACATGAGCCTCCATAAAAAAGTAATCACGAAAACAAAATCACCTTAGCATGGCTTTTTTAGAGCAAAGAAATTGGTGAGCTCAGGGAGAAATTAAAACAATTATTAAAAC